>JANNEL010000672.1:0-5015 GCA_031378595.1 Alphaproteobacteria bacterium | reverse complement strand
CGGCGTTCCGGTCACGATCAAGGATGTGGCCCGCGTCGAAATCGGCCCCGACGAACGGCGCGGCGTCGCGGAGTTGAACGGCGAGGGCGAGGTCGCGGCGGGCATTGTCGCGCAGCGCCAGGGTGCGAACACCGTCGATGTCATCGATGCGGCGAAGCAATCGCTGAACGCTCTGCTGCCGAGCCTGCCTGCGGGCACCCGCATCGTGCCCGTCTACGACCGGTCGGACCTGATCGCGCGCGCCATTGCGACGCTCGAGCGCACGCTGACCGAAGAGAGCATCATCGTCGCGCTCGTCTGCATCGTGTTCTTGCTGCACGTGCGCAGCGCGCTCGTTGCGATCATCATGCTGCCTGTCGGCGTTCTGCTCGCCTTCGCGGGCATGAAGGTGTTGGGCCTCAGTTCCAACATCTTGAGCCTCGGCGGCATCGCCATCGCGATCGGCGCGATGGTCGACGCCGCGATCGTCATGATCGAAAACGCGCACAAACACATCGAGCGTCTGAAGCCCGGCGACTCTCGCGGTCAAGCGATCGTCGATGCCGCGGTCGAAGTCGGTCCGTCGCTGTTCTTCAGCCTGCTCATCATCACGGTCTCGTTCCTGCCGATCTTTGCGCTCGAAGCGCAGGAAGGCCGCCTGTTCCATCCGCTCGCGTTCACGAAGACGTTTGCGATGGCGGCCGCCGCACTTTTGTCCATCACGCTCGTGCCGGCGCTGATGGTGCTGTTCATCAAGGGCAAAATCCGCGGCGAAAGCGAAAACCCAATCAACCGCGTTTTGATCGCGCTCTATCGGCCGGTCATCCGCGCCGTATTGAACGCGCCCCTCGCGACCGTCGGCGCGGCGCTGGCCGTGCTTGCCGTGTCAGTGTGGCCGGTCTTGCGCATCGGGTCTGAATTTATGCCGACTTTGAACGAAGGCACATTGTTCTACATGCCGACGACGTTGCCAGGCCTATCGGTGACGAAAGCGGCCGAGCTCTTGCAGACGCAGAACAAGATCATCAAGTCGTTTCCCGAAGTCGCCTCCGTCTTCGGCAAGGCTGGCCGGGCGCAAACGGCGACCGATCCCGCGCCGCTCGAAATGTTCGAGACCGTCGTCAACCTGAAACCGGAAAGCGAATGGCGCCCCGGCATGACGACGGACAAGCTGATCGCCGAAATGGACGCAAGCTTGCAGTTTCCAGGTGTTTCGAACGCCTGGACGATGCCGATCAAGGCCCGCATCGACATGCTCTCGACGGGCATCCGCACGCCCGTGGGCGTCAAAGTGATCGGGCGCTCACTCGGCGAGATCGAGGGGGCGGCACGCGACATCGAGCGTGTGCTGCGCAACGTACCGGGCACGGCGAGCGCGTTTTCCGAACGCATCGGCGGCGGCTACTATCTTACGATCGAGCCCGACCGCCGGGAACTGGCGCGCTACGGCCTCAGCGTCGATCAGGTGCAGGACACGATTGCGATGGCGCTGGGCGGCGAGACGGTGACCACCACCGTCGAAGGCCGCGAACGTTACGGCGTCACCATTCGCTATCCGCGCGACATGCGCTCCGACCCGCAGACGATCGCGCGCCAGGTGATCGTGCCGATGGCTTCGGGAGGCGGCGTGCCGCTCGGCCAAGTTGCTACGATCAAGCTCGAACAAGGTCCCTCGACGATCCGAACCGAGGACGCGCAGCTTGCGGCTTACGTCTTCGTCGACGTGCGCGATCGTGATCTCGGCGGTTACGTCGCGGCGGCGCGCGAAGCCGTCGCCCGCGACGTCAAGTTCCCACCCGGCGTCTATCCGATCTGGAGTGGGCAGTTCGAATATCTGGAACGCGCCGAAGCGAAGCTGATGATCGTGGTGCCGGTCACGCTGCTCATCATCTTTCTGTTGCTTTATCTGAACTTCGGAAAACTCGCCGAGACGCTGATCGTCATGGCGTCGGTGCCGTTCGCGCTCGTCGGCGGCTTGTGGCTGATGTACGCGCTCGGCTTCAATTTCAGCGTCGCCGTTGCCGTCGGCTTCATCGCACTCGCGGGCGTCGCCGCGGAAACCGGCGTCGTGATGCTGATCTACCTCGACCATGCGCTTGCCGCCCATCGCCAGCGCGCCGGGGAGGAAGGCCGCCCGCTCACCCTCGGCGACATCAACGCCGCGGTCATGGAGGGTGCTGTGGAGCGCGTAAGACCCAAGCTGATGACCGTCGCCGCGATCATGGCGGGGCTGTTACCGATCATGTGGTCCACCGGCGCAGGCTCGGAAATCATGCAGCGTATCGCCGTTCCAATGATCGGAGGTATGGTATCGTCGACTGCGCTCACGTTGATCGTGATCCCGGCTATCTATTCTCTGGTCAAGAGGGTCGGCAACAAGCCGGACGTTGCAACCACAGCTCAGCACGGTCACGCATGAACGGCTTTGCAATGGAACACAAAACAGGCTGAGGAGCGTTGAGGAGAAGCGACATGACAGGCGAGACCAGAATTGCACGACGTACTTTGCTTATCGCCGGTGCGGTAGCGATCGGCGGCATGGCCCTGAGCAGCTGCGCCGCCAGTACGACACTCTCGAGGCTTCACCGATATTCATACAGAGGCTTCCAGGGTACTTCGAGTTGCTAGCGCAAGCAGGTTATCGCCTTCAAACGTACATTCCTGCCATTGGAAGGCCAAGGGCTCTTGGCATCGAAGTGGGACAGCGCACCCTTTGAGGGGGTCGTGGAGCCACTGCCACCGCGGGGCGTGTTCGCGGCCTCTCACACCCTCATGTCGGCGGCCAAGTCCGGCGTGATGAGCACGGGGGCAAAGCCGCCGCCTGGCGTGCGCATGTTCGTCGTCTGGCCCTGATAAAGCCGAGCGGCTGCGAGCAGAGTGGCACCAGCATACGTGTAGAGACGGACATCGACTTTCAGCTCCGTCCGGACTTGATCGCGTTCGATCGCGCGGGCGCTCGGCGCGGCGTAGGACTGTGCCACATAGTCGCCCGCGGCGATGTCAGCCCAAACCTTTCGCGTGATCTTGTCCCCTCGATATGCAGCCTTGCTGCCGTGGCCTCTCGCCGGTTTGAAGAACAGCGCGTTGCGGCGCTTCCATGAGCGCAACGGTAAGTGCGCCAGAGAACGCAAGGGCCCAAGGCGCGCCCTTCAATCGCAGCGGCAAAGCTTTGGTGGCAACGAACACGGTGAGCACACCAGCGCCTGCCATGAATCCGCCCATGACTGTGAACACCCTGTCCAACCAACCCTCGAGACCGGGAACTGCGGCCCGAATCTGTGCGAGGGTCGCACCAAGGAAGCGCTCGACTTCCGGCAACAGCGGTGGCCGCAGAACAACGAAATAGAGGCCTAGACCCACGAGCCAGACTCCGCAGGCGATGAACATCCATGTCGAGACCTGGCCATTTCTGCTGGCTACGCTCATGGTCTTGATGTCCTAGGCAGGGCTAAAGTGAGTCTTGCAGACAGGCTGCACACCGCGAATTGCTTGCAGGCTACACTCTTGATGACAACGCCCCTCGCCGACAGACGCGTCGCGCCGCAAAAGCCTCCGCCAACAGAACCCACAGTTTGGCTGACTGCGCTGCGCGGCATACTGCTCGCATCGGCGATCGGCCATTTTGCTTGGGAAATCGTCCAGCTTCCACTCTACACGATTTGGCTCGAAGGAACGCTGTCTGAGATCGTATTTGCGATCGTGCACTGCACTGGTGGCGACCTTTTAATCGCCACGTCGACGCTGGTCGCCGCATTGCTGGTGTTCGGGCGCGGTTGGCCCACTGACCGGATTGCGTATCGCAATGTGATGATCACGGCGATCGTGCTCGGCGTTGGCTACGCCATCTTCAGCGAGTGGCTGAATGTGAACGTGCGCGGCGCGTGGGCATATGGTCCTTGGATGCCCCGCATCCCTCCGCTCGGCACGGGACTAACGCCACTTCTGCAATGGATCGTCGTGCCGGCCGTCGTGTTTCATTTTGTGCGGAGGGGCGGAGTTTTTCGTTAGCGCCATAACAATTGGGCTGCAATCGCGACCAGCAGCGCGGCCAAAATGGCCCAGCAAGCCCAATAGAGAGCCTCTGCCCACCAAAGGCGTGGCGCGCCGCTTTCAAGCCGATGTTTGTCGAGCATGCCCCAAACGTGCAGGGCGCCGCCGACGAGCAGTACCCAGATGGCCCAGCCCTGTGTTTCGGCCGGTAGCAGCATACCGATGCCGGCACCGAGAACGCCCGCACCGACGGATGATGTCAGGTCGGCAACTTTCCACCGCGTGCGCTCGCTGACTGGTACGACCTTGAAGCCATCGTGCATTTGCGGGTCGTTCATGCCGCCGTCGCTCCTACAGCTGCGCCGCGCGAAGGCGCAGCGAATTCGCAATCACGCTTACAGAACTTAGCGCCATGGCCGCCGCCGCGATGATCGGGCTCAGGAGCACGCCGAGCACGGGGTAAAGCATGCCCGCCGCGATCGGCACCCCGGCGGCGTTGTAGATAAACGCAAAGAACAAGTTCTGGCGAATGTTGCGCATCACCTGACGCGACAGGCGTCGTGCCCGCAGGATGCCGGAGAGGTCGCCCTTGACCAGGGTGACCCCGGCGCTCTCGATCGCGACATCCGTGCCCGTTCCCATCGCGATGCCGACATCGGCCGCGGCGAGCGCTGGTGCGTCGTTGACGCCGTCTCCGGCCATGGCAACCACGCGGCCTTCGGCGCGAAGCTTTTCGACGATCTCGCTCTTTTGTTCGGGCAACACGTCGGCGCGGACATCTTCGATGCCGAGCTTGCGTGCCACGGCCTGCGCCGTCGTGCGGTTGTCGCCCGTCACCCTCACAATACGGACGCCGTCGGCTTTGAGCGCTGCGATCGCGTCTGCGGTGGTCGCCTTGATCGGATCGGCGACACCGCGGAGCCCGATCACAGCGGCAGTCTTGGCGACAAACATGGCGGTCTGGCCCTCGCCACGCATGGCCTCCGCGGTTGCAGCGGATGCATCCGTCGAGGCGCCGATTGAATCCATTAGGGCTTGGTTGCCCA
>JANNEL010000659.1:0-4603 GCA_031378595.1 Alphaproteobacteria bacterium | reverse complement strand
TTGTTGACCGTCGCCGCGCGCTTCGGTTCGTCCATGTGCCCAGCGTGACTAACGTCCGCGGCCCAGCGCAATAGTTCTTTCGCGTAGAGATCGTCGCTCATTTTTCCAGATCGGCTTTCAGTGCAGCGAACGCAGCCGGCGTATCGGCATCCGCGAGCACCCCTGCGTCGGTTTCCACCTCATACACGGCATCCGCATGTGCGGAAAGAAGGGCACGCGCGCCGACATCGCCCTCGGCAGACCGCATTTCGTCAACGAATGCGCGCGCGAACAACACAGGATTGCCGCGCTTGCCTTCGAAAGTCGGGACTATGATCGCGCGTCCTTCAATCGGATCGAACGCCGCAATTAACTTTTTGATGGCCGCACCGGTGACAGCCGGCATGTCGCCCAAGCAGATGAGAACGCCGCTGGCATCGGTGGGCAGGGCGGCTAGCCCCGCTCTCAACGATGTCGCCATTCCGTCCGCAAAGCGCGGATTGTGCACGACCGTTGCGCGCGCACCTTTAAGCGCCTGCTTGACGGACTCGGCATCATGTCCGGTCACAACAATGACGGGCGTAGCCACGCTGGCCGCGACCGCCACGGTTCGCGCAATCATTGGCGTGCCATACAGGTCCATCAGCAACTTGTTCGCCTCGCCCATTCGCGTCGACCGGCCCGCCGCTAGAACGATCGCGGCGATCTGCGGTGAAGCCTGCGGCTTCGTGGTGACTGCATCGCGCGGTTGCGGCCGCGTTGGAATCTCCTTCAAGAGCCCGCCGACCCCCATCGCGGTGATGTCGCTCGGCGTCACCGGAACGTTGGCGCACAGCCGCTGCAGCACCCAGTCGAACCCGTTGAGCTTTGGCGAGCGCGCACAGCCCGGTAGCCCGATCACCGGTGTCGCACCAACGCGCGCCAGCAGCAGCAAGTTGCCCGGATCGACGGGCATCCCGAAATGCTCGATCGTGCCTCCCGCCGCCGCAATGCCTGCCGGCACCGCATCCGCGCGATCAGATGTGGCTGAGGCGCCGAACACGAACAGCAGATCAGGTGTTTGCCGCAGACACTCGGCCACAGCGCCGGCGACGCTGACGGCATCGTGTGCGACGCGTGTTTCAAAGAAGACCGAACTGCCGAGCGCTTCCACCCGGTGATCCAAGACCGCACGATTTTTGTCCAGCAGCGCAGCCTTCATCCCAGACAGCGTCGTCGACACGAGTGCGACGCGCTTAGGGCGAAACGGCGCAACCCCCACGACGTCGCGGATAGCTTCCGCTTTGGCGACCGCCCATTCCGGCGTTGCGTAAGGGATGACCTTGATCGTGGCCAGCATCTGACGCCGCTCGACAAGCTCAAATGGCGCCAACGTGGCGAGCGTCAAGCTTTCGTGGATGCCATTGATAGCGTTCACGCGCGCCGCATCGACGAGTACCAAGCCCCGCTCGGCAGCGTACAGATTGCTCCGCCCCGTGGTCGCCGTTGAAAGATCGGTGTGAGGTCCACGCACAGCCTCGCCGACACGCCTTGCTGCGAGATCTTCCGGCACATCGCCGACCTCAAGCCGCGCCACCATCACACTGGCGACACCGGCTTGCGCAAGCGCGACGATGTCCGCCGCCGAGAGCACGCGTCCCTTCCTGAAGCTCACATCGCCTGCGCTCACGCCATGCGCGAGTACGCACGCCTCGGCCTCGGCGACGGGGACGCTGCCGAACTTCATTCCGATCGCAACCGTTCGATGATTTGCGCCATGACTGATATCGCAATTTCGGCCGGCGACACCGCACCGATGTTGAGTCCGACTGGCCCATGAACGCGCGCAATAGCGACGTCATCGAAGCCGGCCGCCTTTAGCCGTTGGCCCCGCGCGGCATGCGTTTTCTTCGAGCCGAGCGCGCCGACATAGAACGCGTCCGACTTCAGCGCTGCGACCAACGCCGGATCGTCGAGTTTCGGGTCGTGCGTCAGTGTCACGACGGCCGTTCGCGCATCGAGCGGCAGATCGGCGAGCGCCTCGTCCGGCCACGCAGTGATCAGATGCAGGTTCGGAAACCGCTCGCTTGTCGCAAACGCTGTGCGCGGATCGATGACGGTCACGTCGAACCCGCTCAACGCCGCCATTTGGCTTAAAGGCTGCGCGATGTGCACGGCCCCAATGATGTAGAGCTTCGGCGGCGAATTGAACACGTTCAGAAACCAGCTCGCGCCGTCGATTTCTACGCTGCCGCTCTTGTCGCGCGCGAGAGAGGACTGCGCGGCGATTGCGAGCGCGTCGCCACGATCGCCCGTCGCGATCAAGCGCTGCACGCCATCATCGAGCCGCGTGGCCAGAACGGCGCTGGCCCCTTTGGCGCGCGCTTGCGTGAGTGATTTCAGCAGATCGCGCTTCAATCGACCCGCTCCACATAGATCTCGATCTCTCCGCCGCAGGCGAGGCCGACCTGCCAAGCTTGCTCGTTCGACACGCCGAACGAAAGCTTGCGCGGCTTCCCGTCGGCGATTGCCTCGATCGCCTCTGCGATCACAGCACCTTCCACGCATCCGCCGGATACCGAGCCTACGAACACGCCGTCCTT
This sequence comes from Alphaproteobacteria bacterium, assembly GCA_031378595.1. Taxonomy (GTDB): domain Bacteria; phylum Pseudomonadota; class Alphaproteobacteria; order Micropepsales; family Micropepsaceae; genus SZUA-430. Next base: position 2,042 of record JANNEL010000659.1, on the reverse strand, counting down.
GCGCACCGCAAGTTGACTGCCGGCAGGCCGCGGTGCCGAGCCCCACGTTTTGGTCACGGTCGCAAGAGCGACCGGATGTCCGCCGCCGACCCATGCCTCAGCCGTCTCCAAAACCTTGTCGTGATCCGTCATGCCGCGCGTTCCTTGAGTGCTCGCAACCGGTCTGCCCGCGACGGCTCGCTGAGCGCCGCCGCCAAATCGGCCATGCTGCTAAGATTGTGCACCGGCCTCAATTCGTCCACATGAGCCAGCAATGTTTTCACGCCCTGTGCCCGCGGGGCGAACGCGTCGTAGCGCAAAAGCGGGTTCAGCCAGATCAGGCGTTTCGCCGACCGGTGCAGCCGTTCGGCAGCGGCACCCAAGACCTGCACGTCGTCGCGCTCTAAGCCGTCCGTAATTAGGAGAACGACCGCGCCTTGCCCCAGCACGCGCCGCGACCAATCGCGGTTGAACCGGACAAGCGCCTCCGCAATGCGCGTTCCCCCATCCCAATCGGGAGTCATCTCGGCGGCCTTAGCCAGCGCCTCATCCGGATCACGCAGGCGAAGCGCGCGCGTGATGTTTGTCAGCCGCGTACCAAAAAGAAACGTGTGCGTCGCACCGCCGCCAACGCGCCGCGTATGCGTGAGCCCGTGCAGAAAATGCAGGCACATGCGTGCGTATCCGCTCATCGAGCCGGACACATCGCAGAGCACGACCACCGGCGGCTCGCGGAACTGCCGCCGCCGCCGCTCAAGCCGCACGATATTGCCACCGGTCTTGAGCGCCTTGCGAAGCGTGCGCCGCAGGTCGAAGGCATGGCCATGCGCCGCCGCTTCCGTGCGCCGCGTCAAACGGCGCGGCAAGGTCCAACGCATTCGCGCAAGAACGCCCTTCGCGCGCGCTATCTCCTCCGCCGACATCTGCTCGAAGTCTTTCGCGGCCAAGAGCTCGTCCGCCGACACCGTTTCGCGCGCATCGAGTTCAAGCTCGAGCCGGCTCTCACCCTCGCGCGCGTTAGCCTGACCGCGCAGCGCCTCCGCGACCCGCCGCGCACCGGCATCGGACGCCAACTCGCGCGGCGGTATCAGCGTCTGCGGCAACAACGCCGCCAGCGACCTTTCGAACAATCCCGGATCACGCCAGAACGCTTCGAAGGCCTGCTCAAACAGCGACCGCTGCCCCGGCTGCGTCACGAGCGTGGCGAACAAAGTTGCACGCAAGTCGTCACGTCGCCCAATGCCCGCCGCCTCGACGGCGCGCAATGCCTCGTTTATCTGCCCAGTCCCAAGTGGAAATCCCGCGCGCCGCAACGTGCGCGCAAAGTGAACGATATTGTCGGCGAGCACGCTCATTCCGCCGCGCTTCGCGCCTCGGCGACCATGCGGGCGAGTTCGCCGTCGCGGATCTTCGCCAAGTCGTCTTGATACTTGAGCAGAACGCCGAGCGTCGATTGCACCGTTTCCGGCGACAGCGACACAGTATCGAGTGCCATCAGCGCCTGCGCCCAATCGAGCGTCTCGGCAACGCCCGGCATCTTGAAGAGATCGCCTTTGCGCAAGCCCTGCACAAACGCGACGACCTCTCGCGAAAGCTGCGCGCCAACGCCCGGCACCTTTTGTTGAACGATCGCGAGTTCGCGCGCGGCGTCCGGAAAATCGACCCAGTGGTAGAGGCAGCGCCGTTTGATCGCGTCGTGGATCTCGCGCGTGCGGTTCGAGGTGATGATCACGATCGGCGGTTTTGCCGCCTTCACAACGCCTAGTTCCGGCACTGAGACCTGAAAGTCGGCGAGCACTTCCAACAGGAACGCTTCGAACGGTTCGTCCGCGCGGTCGAGTTCGTCGATCAAAAGCACCGGCGGCCCGTCCACATGCGGCTCAAGCGCTTGCAGCAACGGACGCTTGATCAGAAATCGATCGGAAAAGATTTCACTCTCGATGACGTTGCGATCGTGTTGGCCTTGCACCTCCGCCAAGCGGATCGCTGTCATCTGTCCCGCATAATTCCATTCGTACACGGCCGATGAAACATCGAGCCCTTCGTAGCACTGCAAACGGATC
>JANNEL010000643.1:0-1957 GCA_031378595.1 Alphaproteobacteria bacterium | reverse complement strand
CAGCGCCAGACGTTCTTCCTTCGTCGTCTGCGAGAATGTCTCGAACGCCTTGCGCGCGGCCTTCACGGCCTTGTCGACGTCGGCTTTCGAACCCAGGCTGATCTGGCCGATCGGTTCTTCGGTTGCCGGATTGATGACGTCGAGCGTCTTCGGCGTTACGGGATCGACCCACTTGCCGTCGATGTAGAACTGCAGCCGTTTATGCATGGGATGCTCCTTCGTGGATTTATCGAGATCGTGGTGAATGTTGGTGGGCCCTCATATAGGCCGTTGCGTTCGGTAAAGCGAGCGGCGACGGGGGTAAAAAGCGCTGGAAAGCGGCCTTACCATCCCCCGCCGGTTGTGATTATCTGCGGCCCAGAGTCCTGTAACCGAGCCGCCGAAATCGATGATCCTGCTGATCGACAACTACGACAGCTTTACGTGGAACCTGGTCCACTACCTGGGCCAGCTTGGCGCCACGGTTGAGGTCTATCGTAACGATCAACTGACGGTCGATGAAGCGATGGCGAAGCGGCCGAGGGCGATCGTTCTGTCACCCGGACCGTGCGACCCCGACAAGGCCGGAATTTGCCTCTCGCTGATCGAACGGGCCCGCGAAACGACGCCAATTTTAGGCGTTTGCCTCGGGCATCAGGCGATCGGCCAGATCTATGGCGGCAAGGTCGTTCGGGCGCCGTCGCCGATGCACGGGAAAGTCAGCGGGATACGGCACACCGGGGTCGGCGTGTTCAAGACACTCCCCTCGCCTTTCAAGGCCACACGCTACCACTCGCTGACCGTCGATCGGGCGAGCTTACCGAATTCGCTGACCATCACAGCCGAGACAGATGACGGTGTGATCATGGGTGTGCAACATCGCGAGCACCCCGTACACGGCGTGCAGTTCCATCCGGAAAGCATCGCGACCGAGCACGGGCACGCACTGTTGCGTAACTTCCTCGAACTTGCGCGCGCGGCATGAGCGCGGATCGTTTCAAGTCGTTTGTCGGCAAGGTTTCGTCGGGCGATACCTTGACCGCGGCGGAGGCGGCCGACGCGTTCGACGCCATCATGGACGGCAAGGTCAGCGAGGCGCAGCTGGCGGCGTTTCTTACTGCACTTCATATGCGCGGGGAAACGGTTGAGGAAATCGCGGCCGCTGCTGACGCGTTGCGTGCGCGCGCGTTGACCGTGGATGCGCCGGCTGATGCCATTGACACCTGCGGAACCGGTGGCGACGGGCTGGGGACGCTCAACATCTCTACTGCGGCTGCACTTGTTACTGCCGCTTGCGGCGTCAAGATTGCCAAGCATGGCAACCGCGCGCAGTCGTCGAAAAGCGGTTCGGCCGACGTGCTTGCTGCACTTGGCGTGAAGATCGACATCACGTCGCAACAGGTCTCGCGCTGCATCAGCGACGCTGGGTTGGGCTTCCTGTTCGCGCCCGCTCATCACAATGCGATGAAGCATGTCGGTCCAGTCCGGCAGCAGCTTGGGTTTCGGACGGTGTTCAATCTGCTCGGTCCTCTTTGCAATCCGGCGCGGGTGAAGCGGCAGCTTGTCGGCGTTTTTGCGGAACAATGGATCGAGCCAATCGCGCGGGTGCTGCATACGTTGGGCACGGAGCGGGCCTGGGTCGTGCACGGCAGCGATGGCCTCGATGAGTTGACGGTGACGGGACCCAGCCACATCGTCGAACTCGATCGGGGCCATGTACGGCGCCTTACGGTTTCACCGGCGGATGTCGGATTGGCGACGCATCGGCTCGACAGCTTGTTTGGCGGCGATGCGGCGACCAACGCGGCTGCGATCCGGCGCTTGCTCGACGGCGAAGTGGGCGCCTATCGGGACATCGTGTGTTTGAACGCCGGTGCCGCCTTGGTGGTGGCAGAGAAGGTCACGGCGTTGAAGGACGGCGTGGCGTTGGCTCAGCGCGCGATCGACAGTGGCTCGGCGCGTGCCACGCTGGCCAAGC
>JANNEL010000621.1:0-3827 GCA_031378595.1 Alphaproteobacteria bacterium | reverse complement strand
GCGAAGCTGCTCAGCCACTCGGTTCTTCACTTCGCGCGTGGTTTGGCCAACCTTCAGAAGGCCGGCATGCGCCTCGTGCGGGCATGATCTCTCGCAGTATCGTGCGGATGACGGACCTGCCTATTTCACCATTCTAATCGTCGGCCATTTGGTGCTCGGACCGCTGCTGCTAAGCGATGCGGTTTTCACCTGGCCGTTGGCGTGGCTGTTCGCGATCGTCTTGCCGAGCATTGTCGTATTGGCGCTGGTACTTCTGCCGCGCGTGAAGGGTGCCTTTGTTGGCGTGCAGTGGGCGATCGGCGATCGCAGCGGTGCTCACCCTACGGATCCGACCACAGTACCGCTGCCAACCCGCGAGACCGTTGCCTAGCCGACGGCTTCTTTGCTTTGCCTGCTCCGGGCAGCTAAAACCCCCGCTTCAGACATTGAGCAGGAGACAAGCATGATCGGCTACATGACCGTTGGTACGAACGACCTCGAACGGGCGCGCAAATTCTATGACAGCGTGCTTGGCGAGATCGGCGCAAAGCGCGGCTGGGACAACGACCACATGACCGGCTGGACGAGTGGTAAGGGTCCGCAAGTCATGGTCATCAAACCGCATGACGGAAAGCTCGCGACCGTCGGCAACGGGACCATGGTGGCGCTTGCCGTCGGGTCACCGGACGACGTCAAAAAGGTGTACGCGAAGGCGACCGAGCTTGGCGGCAAATGCGAAGGTGCGCCCGGGTTCCGTCCCGCGGAAGCCAACAGCGGTTTCTATGGCGGGTATTTCCGCGACCTCGACGGCAACAAGTTCGTTGCCTTCTGCATGGTACCGAAGAAATAACGATGCTCCGCTTCGACACGCGCGCGCTTTACCAGGCGCTGGATGCGCAACGGAAGGCGCGCTCGCTGTCGTGGCGGCAAGTGGCGAACGAGATCGGCGTCAGTGCGGCGACGATCGCACGCACGGAACGCGGCGGGCGGCTCGAAGTCGACGGCATGTTGCAGATGGTGGCTTGGCTTGGTCGCCCGGTCGAGAGCTTTGCCCGGCAATTCGAGAGCTAGTACGGGCACCAAGGCCGTTCGACGCCCGGCGGCAGCCTCGTGGTTGCGTCGGCGCAGGCGGTTCGAACCTGCGACGAGGTCAATCCGATTGCCTTGGAGAGGTCCGTGCCCTGAAGCTGGGCGCCGACGAAGTGCGCGTTCGTGAAATCGGCGCCGTCGAGTTTGGCGCCCGCGAACCAAGCCCAGTTGAACCACGAACCCCGGAAGTCGGCACCGCGCAGATCGGCGCCCTGCATCTGCGCGCCGGAGAAGTTCGTGTAGCGGAACGTTCCCTTCGACAAGTTCGCGTTGGTTAGCTGTGTGCCGGCGAGGTTCGCGCCATCGAAATTGCTGCCCGAGAGGTTTGCTTCGATGAGCACAGCCAATTGAAAGAAGCGGTCTTCGAAGTTTGCGCCCGAGAGATCGCAGCGGATGCACTGCGAGAAGTTCTGAGACTTGCGCACACGGACCATGTCCTTCGAGTTCGCTGCCAGGGCGGCTTGGGACGCAACGGCCATGACGATGGCGATCAGGGGCAGCAACTTGGACAAGGTCATGCGGGCTCCGGCAGAGAGGGTCGCCAAAGATTACGCACGACGGCAGGCCACGGCGCAAGCGGCCGTTGCTCAGCCAGTGTAAGGGAAAGTGCGGCTATTTCCGGCTTGCCAGGTCGTCGATCTGGCGGCGCATTGTCTCGATCTGAGCCTTCAGATCGGCGATCTCTTCGTCGGCGCTTTCCGTGTGTTCGCCGGCCGTACCATTTGCCGCTTGTTCATCACGCGTCTTGATGAGGGCACCGAACGGCGTGAACATGCGCATTGCGCGTTCGAACATCTGCATGTTCTGGCGCGCGATGCCCTCGAACTCTTTTAGCATGCCTTTGCCGCCGAAGGCCGATGTCAGCTGCTCGCGCATACGCTCGTGGTTCTTCGAGAACGAGTCCATGCTGAGGTTCAGATAGCCCGGCACCAGCGCCTGCATGCTGTCGCCGTAGAAGCGGATCAGCTGGCGAAGGAATTGGATCGGCAGCAGCTGCTGGCCGCCTTTGCCCTCTTCCTCGAAGATGATCTGGGTCAGGACGGATCGGGTGATGTCCTCGCCGGACTTGGCGTCGTAGACGTTAAATTCCTGCCCGTGTTTGACCATCTCAGACAAGTGATCGAGCGTGACGTAGCTCGACGTCGCCGTGTTGTAGAGGCGGCGGTTCGCGTACTTCTTGATCGTGATGGGTTCGTTGCTAGGGGCAGCGGTCATTCTTGAGCCTCAAGATGCGGGTCGATGTTGCGCCGCAATCGCTTTTTGTTGTGCAGCATAATACGCCAGTTGTCGGGGTATTCCTACCGCAGATGCGTTAAGGCCCGGCTGACGACGTTCAAATCTCCCTCAAAAATGGCGGAACGGCTTGGCTGACGGCCATCGCCCATGCCAATGTCAATCTTAACAGGCCTCACTCTTTTTGCCGTTTTCAGGAGACCCTTCACATGACCGATGTCGCCATTGTTGCAGCTGCACGCACCGCCGTAGGTTCGTTCAACGGCGTGTTCGGCTCGTTGCCCGCGCACGAGCTTGGCAAAGTAGCAATCAAAGAAGTGCTGAAGCGCGCGAAGGTCGACGCGAAGGACGTCAGCGAAGTCATCTTGGGGCAAATCTTGAGCGCCGCCCAAGGGCAGAACCCGGCGCGGCAGGCGTCGATCAACGCTGGCCTTCCGGTTGAAGTTCCGGCGTGGGGCATCAATCAACTTTGCGGCTCCGGTTTGCGCGCCGTCGCGTTGGGTCACCAAGCGATCGTGAACGGCGATTCCTCGATCGTCGTTGCGGGCGGACAAGAATCTATGTCGATGGCGCCGCACGCCGCTTACCTGCGCGCGGGGCAGAAGATGGGCCCGCTTGAGTTCATCGATACGATGATCAAGGACGGCCTGATGGACGTGTTCAACGGCTACCACATGGGCAACACGGCCGAGAACGTCGCCAAGGAATGGCAGATCACGCGCGAGCAGCAGGATCGCTTCGCGGTCGCTTCGCAGAACAAGGCAGAGGCTGCGCGCAAGGCCGGACGGTTCAAAGATGAGATAGTGGCGGTCACGATCAAGGAGCGGAAGGGCGAGAAGGTCGTCGATACGGACGAATATATCCGCGACGGCGTGACCTACGATTCGATCAAGGATTTGCGTGCGGCGTTCTTGAAAGAGGGCGGCACAGTGACGGCTGCGAACGCGAGCGGCATCAACGATGGAGCGGCCGCAGTCGTTCTCATGTCGCTCAAGGAAGCCGACAAGCGCGGACTGAAGCCGCTTGCGGTGATCAAGTCGTGGGCGCAAGCCGGTGTCGATCCGAAGATCATGGGTACGGGGCCGATCCCGGCATCGCGTGCGGCGCTGAAGAAGGCGGGATGGTCGGCGTCCGATCTCGACCTGATCGAGGCGAACGAGGCGTTCGCCGCGCAAGCGTGCGCGGTCAACAAAGACATGGGTTGGGATCCGGCGAAGGTGAACGTCAACGGCGGCGCGATCGCGATCGGGCATCCGATCGGCGCGTCAGGCGCGCGCGTGTTCGTGACTCTGTTGCACGAGATGCTGAAGCGCGACGCGAAGAAAGGCCTTGCCACGCTTTGCATTGGCGGCGGCATGGGTATCGCGGTTTGCGTCGAGCGCTAACAAACAAAACGGGAGGATAAAACATGTCACGAGTAGCGATTGTCACCGGCGGTACGCGCGGGATCGGCGAGGCGGTCTCACTGGGTCTCAAAAAAGCCGGGTACAAAGTTGCGGCGAACTACGCCGGGAACGATGAGCGCG
>JANNEL010000613.1:0-3033 GCA_031378595.1 Alphaproteobacteria bacterium | reverse complement strand
GCAGAAGATCGCCTGCGGTACGACGCAATCGGTCGATGGACGACAAGGTTGTTCGTCCTGAGCGCGCTTCTGGTGATACCCGCGGGAATTCTTCTCGACCGGGGCGTGCTTTGGATCATTGTGCCGGCCGTACTTGGCCTGGGACAGCTCTGCATGTACTTGCACGCCCGTTCCATCGCGCGGCGGCACCCCAGATAGTTCGAAGTTGGTATTGTCGGTCCCATGCGATTCCGCATCGCCTCGTTCAATGTCGAAAACCTGGTCCTGCCGGACGTGCGCTACTACGACCGGTACCCGGAAACGCGCGAACAGTACGACACGAAAGTGAACTGGATCGCGGCGACGCTCACGCGCGCGAAGGCAGATATCGTGGGCATCCAAGAAGTGTGGTTCGACGAGGTGCTGAGCGACGCCGTAAAGCGCAGCACCCACTTCGCTGGCGGCGCCAACGTTATCGCTCCCGGCGCATCGCGCGTCGACAACCTGACCGGCGATCTCGCCAAACGCCCGCGCCTCGGGCTGATCTCGCGTTTTCCGATCAAGAGCGCGACGACTATTGTGGAATTTCCCGCATCGGTCGATCTGACGATCCCGCTGCGAACAAATGCCGGCATCAGCCACGTTCCGATCGCCGTCCCGGTGTTTCAGCGTCCAGTTCTGCGCGCCGTCGTCGATATCGGCGGCCTCGAGCTCATCGTCTATGTGACGCACTTGAAATCGAAGGGCCCGATGTTCCGCGAAGGGGAAGACGGCGACAATCCTTTCGCGGCCTCGCTCGGCCAAGCTCGCGCGACGATCGTGCGCGCGGTCGAGGCCGTGGCACTGCGTCACCTAATCCTCGCCGACGTAAACGCGACGCGAAAGCCGGTGATCGTTCTCGGCGACTTGAATGACACGCCTGACTCAGCCAGCACGCAAATCGTGCGCGGCGTCATGCCGAAGACCAACATGGATGGGGGTGAGAAGCGCGCGCTCTGGGACGTGATCCTTTATTCGACCTATCGAATTGCGCTCGAACGCTCGCCCACGATCCACACGCATATCCACGACGGCGAGCGCGACATTCTCGACCACATTCTGGTCTCCGAGGAATTCTACAGCCGTAACCGAAGCCGCATCGGCGACGTTGTGCGTCATGAAGTCATCAACGACCACTTGCGCGACAGCCCCGACGACCGCCCACCGCCCGGTGCTTCGGATCATGGCGTCCCCATCGCGGAAATCAGCCTCTCGCAGCTCGCCCCCTACACGAACCGGTGAGTTGCGGGGCAGGGGAGGCCTCGCCTAGGGTCGCGCGCCGCAAGCCCTGGGGAGTCGCATGAAACTCACGTCCGCCGTAGCCGCATCCGCGCTCGCGTTGTTCGCCGCCGCCTGCTCCGATTCTTCGACAACGACAAAAGCGCCGCCAGCGGCACCCACAGCGCTGAAGGTCGAGCCCCTGAAGTTCACGGAGCGCACGCTCGCGAACGGACTCAAGGTCTACGCGATGCCGGATCCGAACACTGCAAACGTATCCGTGCAGGTTTGGTATGATGTCGGCTCGAAAGACGATCCCGTCGGCCGCTCCGGCTTCGCGCATCTCTTCGAACACATTATGTTCAAAGCCTCGCGCAACATGCCGCCGGAAACGCTCGACCGGTTGACCGAAGATGTCGGCGGTTTCAACAACGCGTCCACCTACGACGATTTTACGAACTACTACGAAGTCGTCCCCGCGAACCATTTGGAGCGCGTGCTCTGGGCGGAAGCCGACCGCATGGGCACTCTCGTCGTCGACGACAAGATCTTCAAGTCCGAGCGCGACGTCGTCAAAGAAGAATACCGCCAGCGCATCTTGGCCTCGCCCTACGGCAAATTGTTCGGCCTCTATCTCAGCCAAGCAAACTTCGGCGTTCACCCGTACGGTCGCCCAGGCATCGGTTCGATCGAAAACCTGGACGCCTCGACCGTGGCCGACGTGCGCGCGTTTCACGCGACGTATTATCGTCCCGACAACGCGGTCCTCGTCGTTGCCGGCAACTTCGATCACGCGCAGTTCGACAAGTGGGTCGACCAATACTTCGGCCCGATCGCAACGCCGAAGCGTCCAATCCCGCGCGTGACCGCCGTTGAGCCTGCGCGCTCTGCGCCGAAAGACTTCACAGTCTACGAGCCGAACACGCCGTTGCCGGCGGTGGCGATCTCATTCCCGCAGCCGAATTCGCTAAGCCCCGATCTCGCAGCGCTCACGGTGCTCGACGCGATTCTGGCCAAGGGTGAAAGCTCCAGGCTCTATCAGTCCCTCGTCTACACGCAGCAAATCGCCGCTCAAGTGTTCACGAACCTCGAGGCGACACGCGATCCCGGCGCCTACACGGTCGCCGCAGTATTGAGCGAAGGCAAATCCGCCGAAGACGGCGTCAAAAGCCTAATGGCCGAAATCGCCAAGATTCGCGACACCCAGGTGACCGCCGCCGAACTCGACGAAGCCAAGAACGAACTCGTCTCCGAAACTCTGGAAGGCCGCGAAACCGCGTTCGGCAAAGCAAACGAACTGGCGAACGCCGTCATCCGCTTCCGCGACGGCAAATACGCCGACAAGCTTCTCGCCGACGTGCAGGCCGTCACCGCGGCCGATGTCCAACGTGTGGCGAAGACGATCCTCGACGACACCAAGCGCGTAACGATCCGCTACCTCTCCGAGGACAAAAAGCCCAAGGACGCGAAGGGCGACCTGATCGCGACGGCGACGACCGTCCAAGCGCAAAAGCTCGACATCCCCGCGAACGAAATACCCACGTTCACGCTCGCCCCTGAAGCACAACGCGCCAAGCCGCCGGCACCGCAAGCTCCGGTCTCCGCGAAGTTGCCCACGCCTGGCGAACAGCGCCTCGCGAACGGCCTGCGCGTTATCATCGCCGCCAAGCGCGACGTGCCGATCATCAGCGCCGAATTGCGCGTGCTGTCCGGCTCAAGCAGCGATCCAGCAACCGGCGGCGGCATCGCAGCCCTCACCGCCGACGTCATGACGAAAGGCACAAAGACCCGCAGCGC
>JANNEL010000610.1:0-2981 GCA_031378595.1 Alphaproteobacteria bacterium | reverse complement strand
CAAGACGGCCGCGACGGAGGAGTCCACGCCGCCCGAGAGCCCGCACACGACGCGGCCTTTGCCGACCTGCGCACGGATGCGCTCGATCTGTGTGCGGCGGAACGATTGCATCGTCCAGTCCGGCTTCACGCCGGCGATGCCTTGCGTGAAGTTCTTGAGCAGCGCCCCGCCGCGCGGCGTGTGCGCCACCTCCGGGTGGAACTGCACGCCGTAGAACCGGCGCGCTTCGTCCGCGATCGCGGCGAACGGTGCGTTGCCCGAAATCGCGATCACCTTGAAGCCGGGCGGCAGCGCGGTCACGCGGTCGCCGTGGCTCATCCACACGTCGTCCTTGTCGCCCTTGGCCCACACGCCGTCGAAGAACGGCGAGATGTCGGTGACCTCAAGCGTCGCACGCCCGAACTCGCGGTGATGCCCCGCCTCAACCTTGCCGCCAAGCTGCGCGCAGAGCAGCTGCTCGCCGTAACAGATGCCAAGCACAGGCACCTTCATGTCGAACACGCGTTGCGGCGCCATCGGCGCTTCCGCCTCCGTCGTGCTCGCAGGTGAACCGGAAAGGATGATCGCGACGGGCGTGTTCTTTTTCAGCCACGTCTCGGCCGACTGAAACGGCACGATCTCGCAATACGTCCCCTGCTCCCGCAAGCGCCGCGCAATCAGCTGCGTCACCTGAGAGCCGAAATCGATGATCAAAACGGTTTGTGTCATGGAGGCGGCAGAACGTAGTGGCGCAACCCGCGGCGGTAAAGGCGACAAGAGGTGTCTTCCCCAAAGACGTTTCAACCAGTGGGCGACACACGAATGGCGCAATTCTGCCGCAAGCACGCCTTAGCCTGCCGCTTGTCTTCAGATGGGCAAATGTGCCCGTTTAGCCGCAACCTCAGGAGAGACAAAATGCTCCGCCGCGTCTTCGCATTCGCCGCCGTTTTGTTCGCCGCCATCACGTTGTCCGGCTGCTTCGTCGCCTCGCAAAACCTGCCCGCCGGCACCGGCATCACGGGCGACCAGCGCCTCGTCGGCACCTGGCGCGGCTTCGAGAGCAAGGAGAAGAAAGACGGCGACGCGTTCCTGTCGTTCTTAAAGCCCAATCCCAACCAGCCGCTGCGCCTCGTCTGGGTGGAAGACGACAACTATCAGATCTACGAAATTCGCACCGTCGTGATCGGCAAGAGCAACGTCTTCGCCGCGAATCTCATGGGGCCGGCCGAGGCGATGAAAGAAGACGCGCCGAAAGGTTGGCTGCTCGGCTTCTACGACTTTCAGTCCGCCGACAAACTGACGTTCCGCTTGCTCGACAGCGAAAAGGTCGGCGACCTCATCGCCAAGGGTAAGCTCAAAGGCACGCGCAAACCCGGCAAGTACGAGATGGCAAACTTGACGGGCTCGCCCGCCGAACTCGCCGCCTTCCTCGCCTCCGCCGACGCGCAAGCCGTGCTGTCGGAAGAACCGGCAACGCTGCGCCGTCTCACGCGCGCACCGCAGTAAACGAACGACAAGGGGACCCCATGGCCGACGCAAAAACCGCAAAGCCGTTCACGGTCGGCGATCTCGTGCGCACCGTCGGCATCATGATCGCGATGGTGGCGATGGTGGGCCTCGGCCTTTACGCGATGAACCGCCCGGGCTCCGGCGGTCATGGCGGCGGCACCGCGGTAACGCATTTCCTCAGCGGCCCGGCGGGCGTGCCTGTGCTGCGCCGCGTGCTGCTCTCGACCGGCGGCGTCGGCTACTTCGAATACGAAGCGAAGGTCGTCGGCACGCAGGAACTGCAGCTTCCGGTGCGCATGGATCAGGTCGACGACGTGCTGAAAAGCATCGTGGTCTTCGACGACAAGGGCAACACCGGCTTCGTGCAGCTCCCCTCGCGCGCGCCGCTCTCCGATATCTTCCGCGGGCTGCCCTTCGGCCCCGGCGCATTGGAATCGAACGCCGACTTGCTTGAAGCGCTGAAAGGCTGCGAAGTTTCCGTCCGCGCCGACAACTCCATGAGCGGCCGCATCGTCAGCGTCGTCAAAGAAGAAGAGAAGGTCAAAGACAGCGAGGCGACGATCACGCGCCACCGCGTCGGCGTCATGACGTCGGGCGGCCTGAAGCAATTCGTGCTGGAAGACGCTACCTCCGTCACGTTCTCCGATCCGGTCCTCCAGCACCAGATCGAACAAGCGCTCGCCGCCGTCGCCGAACACCGCGAAGGCCAAAGCCGCACACTCAAGATCCGTGCCGTCGGCGAAGGCGCACGCAACGTGACAATCGCCTACGTCGTCGAAGCCCCGCTCTGGAAACCGTCCTACCGCATCACCACTGGCAAAGGCGGCAAGGCACACTTGCAAGGCTGGGCAATCCTCGAAAACGTCACCGGTAACGACTGGACCGACGTCGACCTCACCGTCGCGAGCGGCAACCCCGTGACGTTCCGCCAAGCCCTCTATTCGACGTATTACGTGACGCGCCCGGAAGTGCCCGTCGAAATCTTAGGGCGCATCATGCCCAAGCCCGACGAAGGCGGTGTCGCCGCCGCCGATCGCGATGAAGCTGCCATGCCACCGCCACCTCCGCCGCCTCCGGTGGTGGTGCCGTCGCCAGCGCCGATGGCGCCATCGATGAGCCGCGCGAAGGGCGCTGGTCGCAGCGGTATTCTGGATGACGGCCCCGCCAAACCGATCGCCGCTGAATCGAAAGAGACGGCGACCCAAGTCACCTTCCGTATGAAGTTCACGGTCACGGTGCAGAACGGCCAGTCGCTCGCCGTGCCGATTGTCGATACCGAGATACCTGGCGAACTCGTCGCGTTCTACCAACCGGAAACGCATCCGCGTCACCCGCTGGCAGCCGTGCGCGTCGTCAACGCGACCGAGCAAAGCCTGCCCGCGGGCGTACTCACCTCCTACAACGTCGACAACAACGGGGTCACCGACTACCAGGGCGACGCGCAGCTCGCGACGTTGCCGGTCGGCGAGTCGCGCATGCTGGGCTTCGCGCTC
>JANNEL010000527.1:0-7152 GCA_031378595.1 Alphaproteobacteria bacterium | reverse complement strand
TCGCATATCGGCAAGCGCGCCATGGGGTGTATTCGCGAACCGTCGCTTGGGCCTTGTTTCGGGATGAAGGGCGGTGCTGCCGGCGGCGGCCATGCGCAGGTCGTTCCGATGGAGGACATCAACCTTCATTTCACCGGCGATTTTCACGCGATCACGACGGCGAACAATTTGCTCGCCGCGATGCTCGACAATCACATCTATTGGGGCAATGCGCTGGGCATCGATCCGCGGCGCGTGTTCTGGCACCGCGTCGTCGATATGAACGACCGGGCGCTGCGCGAGATGGTGATTTCGCTGGGCGGGGTTGCGAACGGGTTTCCGCGGCAGGACGGGTTCGACATCACGGTCGCCTCGGAAGTGATGGCGATCTTTTGCCTGGCGCGCGATTTGAAGGACCTGGAGCGAAGGCTCGGCAACATCGTCGTGGCGCACACGCGCGAGCGGAAAGACGTCACCGCGCGCGATCTGAACGCACATGGTGCGATGACGGTGCTCTTGAAAGACGCGCTGATGCCGAACCTGGTGCAGACGCTGGAGAACAATCCCGTGTTCGTGCACGGTGGGCCGTTCGGCAACATCGCGCATGGCTGCAACTCCGTGCTCGCGACGACAACGGCGCTGAAGCTCGCCGATTACGTGGTGACGGAGGCGGGCTTCGGGGCGGATTTGGGGGCGGAGAAATTCTTCGACATCAAGTGCCGCAAGATGGGTCTTGCGCCGTCGGCCGCCGTGGTCGTGGCCACCGTGCGCGCGCTCAAGATGCATGGCGGCGTCGCGAAGGAGAACCTCGGCGCTGAGAACGTCGCGGCGGTGGTGAAGGGTTGCTCGAACCTCTCGCGCCACATCGCGAACGTCACGTCGTTCGGCGTGCCTGCGATCGTCGCCATCAACCGCTTCGACAGCGACACGGACGCTGAGATCGAGGCGATCCGCACGGCTGCGCGCGCCCAAGGGGTCGAGGCCGTGCTCTGCACGCACTGGCGCGACGGCGGCGAAGGCACCGCGGAGCTTGCGCGCCAGCTTGTTGCGCTCACCGACAAAAACGGCGCGAAGTTCCGCTTGCTCTATCCGGACGACATGCCACTCTGGGAGAAGGTGGAAACGATCGCGACGAAGCTTTACGGCGCCAGCGAAGTCGTCGCCGATACGGCGATCCGCCAACGCTTTCGCGAACTGCAAGCGGCGGGCTTCGGGAGGCTTCCGATCTGCATGGCCAAGACGCAGTACTCGTTCTCGACCGACCCGCTGCTGAAAGGTGCGCCGTCCGGCCACGTGGTGGCGCTGCGCGAAGTGCGGCTCTCGGCCGGCGCGGAGTTCCTTGTCGTGTTCGCCGGCGACATCATGACGATGCCGGGGTTGCCCCGGACACCGTCGGCGAACCACATCCGCTTGAACGATGCGGGAGAGATCGAGGGGTTGTTTTGAGACGTGCTTGTTTTGGTCGGTTAGAATAGTTTCGCCAGAGGTGGCGTCAGAACACGGCGAGAAGAACAGATGAAAAACCCAGTCGGATGCGTCGTCGTTGCGGGAGCATTGTTCGGTGTGATGGCGTGCGCGACGATGGAACCGTCGCCGGGTGTTGCGCCATGCAAAGGCGGTCCTGGAATAACCGACGATGCCAAATTGGCCGGCTGCACAGCGATCATTGAGGCAGAGCGTCAAACCGACGAGGCGCGCTCCGACGCCTATTTCAGCCGCGCGAAAGTTTTCTTGAGCAAGAAGGACTTCGACCGCGCGATAGCAGATTTTGATCAAACGATCCGGCTCGAGCCCAAGGCGTTCGGCGCCCTCACGCTTCGCGGCATGGCCTATTCGGGCAAGGGCGATTACGACCGCGCCATAGCCGACTACACGAAAGCGCTTGAGCTCTATCCGGGATTGGGCATGGCGATGGGCGGACTGACCGAAGCCCGGGAGGCGAAAGCGCGTCTGGCCGCCGGACAGAAACGTGGCGATCCGCGCGCATGGTGCGACGGTAAAGCGCTCGTTGAGGAGGGCTTTGCCCAAGACCTGCAGATTTCCGGTTGCACGACACTGATCGATTCCGGGCGCGAGACTCGCAGCGCGCTGGCCGACGACTACTTCAAGCGTGCGAAGGCGTATGATTTCAGCGGGAGCGACCGCGACAAAGCCATCGCGGACTACGGTCAAGCGATCAAGCTGAAGCCCAACCTCGCCGAGGCTTATTTCAACCGCGGCACGCTTTACTTTCTCGCGGCGCAACATGACCAAGCCATCGCCGACTTCGACCACGCGATTGGATTGAAGCCGGGCCAAGCGCTTTATTTCAGCTATCGCGGCCAAACGCGTTACCGGAAGGGCCAATTCGCCGCTGCGATTTTGGACTTCGATCGCGCCATCAAGCTGCAGCCGAAAAACGCCGAAACATTCGTGGATCGCGCCCGCGCCTTCATCGGCAAAGGCGACTACCGCGGCGCCATCGCCGATTGCGATCATGCGATCGAACTCTCGCCTGTGAACAGCGTCACGGCGAGCTACAACACGCGCGGCGATGCGTACTTCCACCTCGGCGATTGGCGCAACGCCATCGCCGACTACGATCGTGCGCTGAAACTATGGCCCGAGTATCCCGTCGCCTTGTACGGACGGGGCGCCGCGAAGACCCACCTCGGCAACGTGGCGGACGGCCAGAGCGACATGCAGGCCGCGCAAAAGCTCCAGGCCGATGTCGCGACCGTGGAGTCAAAGATCGGAATTGTGCCGGCAAAATAGCCGAGCGAGCGCGACATTCAACTTGCGCGCGGAATCCGCAAGCCGCTCCCAAAGGCCGCGATGAGGAGGCCCGGCTCGATCAGTGCCGTCACCAAGAAATGACTGACGATGCACGGCGCCAGGCTGCGCCCGCCCAGTACGTAGACGATTGCAAGCCCGAGCCCCAGAATTGTCGTCGCAAAGACCGCACCCATCGCGGTCTGCCAACTGCCTTTCAATCCGCCCCACACAGAATGAGCGACACCAAAGGCAGCGCCGGACGCGACGACTTGCACGGCTTCGTCTTGGCCTAGACGCTCCAGCCAATCCATCAACAGCTTACGAAACAGAAACTCTTCGAGCATTGCCGCCAAGACCGCCAAGATCACGGCAATCAGCTTCAGAGGATGCAGCCGGAACAACCAGTGGCGCACCGAAGGTATGCCGGCGCTCCAAGTCACATAGCCCGCCGCCAAACCAAAGCCTGCAACCCATGCCGGAAGGATCTCGACAAAAGGTCCACGAAAGCCAAAGACCGCAAACATGTCGGACCGTCCGCCGAACATGATTTTCACGACGAAGGGCGCCATGAACACGATGATCGCCATCATGACAAAGGCACTCTTGGCTTCCGCATTTAGCTTCGACCATCTCACTTGCGTATTCCCCGCGACTGCCAGCCTCTGCAGCTATCAGCAATAGAGGGTTCTCGGTGCTGCGCAACCGAAACGAATGAGGTTCTCGCACTGCGCGCGCAGCTCGAAGACTGGGCTAGTGCTTGGGTTTGGCTTTCTTTTGCAGGTCGAATTGTTTGATGCGCGCGCGTTCGGCTTCGCGCACGGCTTGGGCCATGCCAGAGAGGTATTGCGGCGGGGTCGCTTGTGTTTTCGCGCCGTACCAGGCGGCGGCGCGACGCGTGAAGTAGGGATCGATCAGATGGGGCCTTGCGAGGGCGACCAGGTCCGCGCGGCGGCACGCGACGATCGTGTTTACTTGCGCAGGCTCGGCGATGGCACCGACCGCCATCGTTTTGATGCGCGCCACGTTCTTGATCGCCTCGGCGAATTGGACTTGGTACATGCGGCCGTAGAGCGGCTTCTGCTCGGGCACGGTTTGGCCGGATGAGGTGCTGATCAAATCGCAGCCGGCGCGTTCAAAGGCGCGCACCGTTGCCAGCACGTCGTCCTCCGTGATGCCGCCCGGCGCCCAGTCGTGGGCCGAGATGCGAACCGACATGGGTTTGTGCGCAGGCCAGACGTCGCGCATGGCGCGGAAGACTTCGAGTGGATAGCGCGCGCGGTTTTCGATTGCGCCGCCGTATTTGTCCGCGCGCTCGTTGGTCAAGGGCGATAGGAAGCTTGCGAAGAGGTAGCCGTGGGCGGCGTGCAGCTCCAGCATGTCGTAGCCGGCCCGATCGGCACGGCGGGCAGCGGCGACGAATTCCGCCTTGATGCGCGTCATCGTGGCTTCGTCGAGTTCGGCCGGCAGTTGGCTCACGCCAGGGTGGTAGGGAATAGGTGAGGCCGAATAGAGCGGCCAGTTCGCCACCGCTTCGGGAATCGGGTAGTCGGCGTCCTCCCAGCCGAGCTGCGTCGAGCCTTTGCGGCCGGCGTGGCCAAGTTGCATGCAGAGTTTTGCGCTGCTGTTCGCGTGCACGAAATCGGCGATGCGCGCGAACGCGTTCTCCTGCGTGTCGTTCCAGAGGCCGGTGCAGCCCAACGAGATGCGCGCGTCCGGCGACGGGCACGTCATCTCGACATAGACGAGCCCTGCCCCGCCCATGGCGCGCGACGTGTAATGCACGAAGTGCCAATCGTTGGGATCGCCGTCGATCGCCGCGTATTGATCCATCGGCGCGACGACGACGCGATTGGCGAGCGTCATGTCGCGTAGCTTGATCGGCGTGAACATCGGCGTCGGGCGCGTGGCGCGGCAGTCGAAGCCCGTCTCCTCAAAATGCGTTTCGTACCATTCGTCCTCGAAAGCCTTGACGAAGGCTTCGTCGCGGACGAGAAGGTTGTCCCAGGTGATGCTCTTGGCGCGGCACATCACGACCATCGCGAACTGCATCGGTTTCATGTCGTTCGAGCGCTCCATATGCTCGAACCAAGCGAGGCTGACGTCGGCGTTGTGCTGGGTGACCTGCACTTCCGTGCGGCGTGCCTTGTCATAGGCGTGGAAAGCCGCTTCGACGGAGCGCTCACCATGCTGGACGAGGCTGTCCGCGAGTGCGATCGCGCATTCCATCGCGAGCTTCGTGCCGGAGCCGATCGAGAAATGCGCCGTCGCCTTTGCGTCGCCGAGCAGGACGATGTTCTTGTGCCACCAGTTATCGCAGAAGATGCGCGGGAAGTTACGCCATAGCGAACGGTTCGTGATGAGCTTGTGGCCTTCGAGTTCGGCCGCGAAAATTTGTTCGAGCAGGCGAGCGCTTTCGGCTTCGTTCAATTTGTCGAAGCCGAGCGCGGTCCAGACGTCCGGGCTCATCTCCATGACCCACGTCGAGTGTCCGGGCTCGTACTGATAGGTGTGGGCGCAGATGAGGCCGTGCGCCGTTTCCTTGAAGAAGAACGTGAAGGCGTCGAGCGGCCGCGTGGAGCCCAGCCAGGCGAACTTGTTCGCCTTCAACGCGTGCGAAGGTTTGAAGTGTTCTTTGTAGGTCTCGCGGATGCGGCTGTTCAGACCATCGGCGGCGACGATGACGTCGCAATCCTGGAGTCGCGAAACATCGTCGACCGGCGTCTCGTAGTGGATTCGTGCGCCTTCCTCGGTGCAGCGTTCTTGGAGGATGTTCAGAAGCGCGAGGCGCGAGCAGCCGGCGAAACCGTTGCCGCCACAGCGGATCTCGCGGCCCTTGTAGCGGATAACGATGTCGTCCCAATAGGCGAAGGCATCACGAATTTTCGCGTAAGATTTCGGATCGCGGCTGAGAAATTCCTCCAGCGTCTCTTCCGAGAACACGACGCCGAAGCCGAACGTGTCGTCGGCCTTATTCTGCTCATAGACGTCGATCTGCCAATCTGGCCGTGCCTTTTTGGTGAGTAGCGCGAGGTAGAGCCCGCCGGGGCCGCCGCCGACAATGCCGATCTTCACGGGCCAAGCACCGCCGTGGTTTCGATCTCGATCTTAGCTTCCGGTTCGACGAGACCCGAGACAATGATAACCGACATGGCCGGGTAGTTGCGGCCCATCAGATCCTTCCACGCCGCGCCCAGTTCGGCGAGCGAGGCTGCGTATTCGTCCCGGCTGGTGATAAACCAGGTCATGCGCGTGATGTGCTCGGGGCCGGCCGCGGCTTCGTTCAGCACAGTAAGCGTGTTCACGAGGGCTTGGCGGAACTGACCTGCGAAGCTCGCCGTGTGGAACTTGCCCGTCTCGTCCCAGCCGATTTGGCCCGCGACGAAGACCATGCGGCCTTCGGCTTCGATGCCGTTCGAATAGCCCCGGGGCCGGTGCCAGCCTTTCGGTTGCAGCGTGCGCATCGTCAGTTTCCTTCGAAGACGCGATCTCGCGGGTCGCGTATTCCCTTGGCGCGAAGCTTAAACTACTTTCCGCACCAAAGGAGAAGAGGTGTGGTGGGGACCGGCGGGCATGGATTCGTGACGAAGGGTGGCATGGATTTTGCGATTGCGAAGGTGCTTTCCGATTCGCGCAGGCAGCGGACATGACGAGCGAGCGGCCGGCGTTTCCCGACAGCTTCAACATGGCCGACCACTTTGTCTTCGCCAACGTCGAGGCGGGGCGCGGGGCGAAGACGGCGATCGTCTATGAAGGCGAGGCGATCACTTATTCGGAGGTCGCGGACAACGTTATGCGCGTTGCGCGTAATCTGGTCAGCGACGGCTTGCTGCCAGAACAACGCGTCTTGGTGTGCATGCAGGACCGGCCGGAATTCGCGTATGCGTGGTTCGGCGCGATCAAGGCAGGCGCAGTCGTCACGCAGATCAATCCCCTGCTGCCGGCGGAGGACTACGCCTATTACTTGAACTACGTGCGGCCACAGTTCGCGTTCGTCGACGAACAAAGCTTGCCGGAGTTCGAGGAAGCGCTGGCGGACACACGGCATTGCGGGCGCGGCGCGAACGTTATCGTTGCGTGTAGCCCGGCGACAACGACGGTGCGCAAACGCTTCGACGGCTGGATCGCTCAGACGCCGAAAGCGGATGCGGAGCCGTGGCCGACGCGGAAGGACGATCCTGCAGTTTGGCTGTTCACCAGCGGTACGACGGGCCACAGCAAGGGCGCGGTGCATTGCCACTTCCACTTCGCCTACAACAGCGAGGTCTATGCGAAGCGCTTCATCGGTGTGCGCGAAACCGACGTGACGATTTCCGGGCCACGGTTGTTCTTCGGTTACGCGACGGGAACGAATTTGATGTTTCCGTTCGCAGTCGGCGCGACGACGGTTTTGTTCCGCGAGCAACCAACGCCGGAGTTGCT
>JANNEL010000496.1:0-6348 GCA_031378595.1 Alphaproteobacteria bacterium | reverse complement strand
ACTCCGTCCGGCTTGGCCCCACGCGGTTTTCCTCCTTCACCGCTGCGCGCCGTTCCGGCGTTACGCACGTGACGTCGCCGTCGAACGCTTCGCGCCAGACAAAGCCCGCGATGCAAGTGTTCGGCCCGTAGGCGCCGCTCGGATCCCAGCGTGAGGGCGCAACCGCGTTCTCTTGGCCCACCAAGGCGCGGGACTCCGGTGTCACGCAGACGATGTCGGCCGGCCGCGCCTCTCGCGAAATGTAACCGGCCTTGCAGCGTCGAACACCGTACGGAGCAAAACCGTCCGGTTCCTGCAACGCACCCGGGGAGGTTTTGCTGGGCTTGACACCCGAGACGCAGCATTTGTTGGCTCCGGCTTGCGGCACGCCATCCTTTAAGTAGCAAACGGCGTTCGGTCCCTGCACGCCTGGCCGGACATAAGTCCACGCCTTACAGCGGCCGAGCTTTGCGCATCGCGCCTGGCAAACACCAGGGTTCGCGTCCTGCAACTCAAACCTGTGAATGTCCGAACCCGGTCGATCGGTGTCGTTCTCCATGCCCTCGCTCAGCGCTTCACCGGCGGGCTTCTTGCCGAGGCCCACGACCTTCCGGCTGACGCCTGAGATGCAGCAGGTATTTGCTTTAGCGTTGCCCTCCGTCGTCTTCAGAAAGCAAACGGCGTTCGGGCCTTGCACGCCGGGGCGCACGTAGGTCCACGCCCGGCAGCGGTCGCTCTCGGCCTTGCACCGGTCTTGGCAAGCTTTGGGATTGCCGAGTTCGAAACGCTCATAGTCCGATCCCGCACGATCCGTGTTGTCTTCCATACCGGACTCGATCAAGTCGCCGCCACCGGTCACTTTGATGGGTGGCGCGGCCGGCGCGAGCACTGAGCAAATCAGCCCGACGGCGTTGACGTGTGCTCCATAGCGGACGGTCAGGCCGGTCGCATATTCGCTTCCGGGACAAACTTGCGAGACATCGGCCCATTCGGAACCGATACCAGGTCCAAATTGACGGCGTGCGCCGAACGACCCGTCCGCCGGTCGGACGCATGAAAAGTCGATGCTCGCGACCTGCCCCCGTCCTGGTTTCCCCCCATTCGGCTTGGATATGATCCGGAAATTGATGCGTATATCCCTGATACCTGCGTTGGCTTCGCAATATTTCTCTTCTCCGCTTCCGCCGATACCGCCCCTGGCAGGGAAGATGACAACAGCCCTTTCGGTTGTGAAACCCGGTATCGCGAGAGGCGCACACATCAAGCTGATATTGTCGATCCAATATCCGGTCCGTCCGCTAAAGCCTACGAGAATGTGCCCACTGGGGCAGCGAACCTCTTCGCCGCGGTCGCCCTTTCCGCCCTCGGGTGGAAAGACCGTCGCTTGCGCGGAGACGGCAGACGCGAACGTCGTGAAGACGACGAGCAACAGCCTTACAAACCACGTCATGAGTATCACTCCCTAGATCTCTTGCCGCTCTCGCTCGGGCTCACCGTTTAACTGTCCCCGAAACGCAGCATGTGTTGGCCACAGGCGCGGGCGCCATGCCCTTGAGGTAGCAGACTGCTTTCGGTCCCTGTATGCCTGGTCGAACGAAAGTCCACGCACGACAGCGATCGAGCTTTGCGCATCGCGCTTGGCAGATCCCAGGGTTCGCGTCTTGCAGCTCGAACCGATGGATGTCCGAACCCGGACGATCGGTGTTGTTCTCCACGTCCGAGACGGCGCCGGCGATGCCCTCGCCCTGGCGTACGGCGCCGGGGCTCCCCGCGCCGGGTGGCGGCTTCGCGATCGGCGGCTCTTCGGCCGGCAGATCGCTGCGCGGTGCAAGTCCTCCCGGCACCTTCAGGGCGATGCCGTCCGCTTTGCCGGGCAGTTTGCCCGAGATGCAGCATTTGTTTGGAACCGGCGCAGGTGCCGTGTGCTTCAGGTAGCAGACGCCGTTCAGCCCCTGCACGCCGGGCCGCACATAGGTCCACGCGCGGCAGCGGTCGCGATACTGGAGGCATGCGTTCTGACACGCCGCGGGGCTATCTCGTTGTGGCGGCAACTCGTCCCTGTGCCAGTCGAAGCCGGGCCGGTCGGTGTTGTCCTCCATGCCCGCACCGGCGATCTGCCCGCTGGACGGCGCGGGCGTGGTCGCCTGGCCTTCCGCGTTTCGGCCGATCACGATGCCGGAGACGTGACGCTCATTGGCTGGACGAGACGCCGGCGCAGATCGTTTGAGGCGGCAGATCGAATTCTGGCGCGTGGCGTTGTTCAGATTGAGCGGCGCCGTACCTGCCCACTCAAGGGTCCATGCCTTGCAATTGAAGTTCGCCAGGCACGCGCGCTGACAGACGTGAGGACCGAACCCGCCATTCGGTTGATCGCGCGAACCGTCGCGAACGTCTCCGTCCGGGGTGCTCTTGAGCGGAAAGACATCCAGATCCGCGCCGGGGCGGTCAGTGCCGTCCTCCATATCCGGTGAAAGCGCGGCCTTGGCGCAACTCACTTCGACTTTATCGACGACCCAATGTTTCGCCGGCCACCAGTTGTCGGTGGTGGTGCCATAAGCGCGCCAGTTTGGCCCTTCGTATTCGATTTCGCCCTCGTAGGTTACCGGGGCGGGCCGCTTCTTCCACTTGATCTGAAATTTGAGGTGGGTTCCTGCGATAGTTCCGGACACGTCGCCGTCATCCGTCATCTCGTCGCGTGGCACGTTGCTGAAGTCGATCAACGAGGCGTTGCCCCGGAGCGACGTCTGGGTCTGCCAAATGTTCAGTCCGATCCCCTTGCCTTGGCCGTAGGTCTCGGTCATCGACCAGTCGCCGCCGACGTACCAGCGTTCGCACGGCGCGGCTTGCGCCGCGGTTGCTGCGGCAACCAGCAGCCCTGCGAAAACAGCCGTAAATAGACGTCGCATGCTCATATCCCGCTTTCGGCCCCGCTTAATCACGCCGCTCCCTCCAACTGCTTCCGACTTCGCGCTCAGCGCAACAGCTTCAATAGAAATCCGTGCCGTTCCACGGGTAGTAGAGAAGGTCGCCCGACGACGTGCGCACCACCATGTCGGGCAAACCGTCGCCGCTGAAATCGGCGGAGAAGTAGTGCGTGAAGTTCCAACCTTTGCCGACTATTCGGGGCCCGCCGCCGTCGTAGAAAGTTCCGTTCTTCACTGGATAGAGCTGCATGTCGCCGTTGGCCGCGCGGACAAGAACGTCGGCGACGCCGTCGCCGGTCCAATCGCCGGTCCAATAGTGCGTAAAGCCATTCCAGCCGTGACCAGCTTTGATCGGGCCGCCCCCGTCGTAGAAACCTGCTGACCCCCACGGATAGAGAAGCATGTCGCCGCTGGCCGAGCGCACTATGAGATCGGCCTTCTTATCGCCGGTGAAGTCGGCAGCCAAATAGTGCGTGAAGTCAAAACCGTTGCCGACCTTCGAAGGCAGTGCGAGCCCGTACATCGATAGAAACATCAAGTCGCCGCCGGCCGTACGCCCGATCATGTCGAACTTGCCGTCGCCGCTGAAGTCGGCGGGGATGTAGTTTGAAAACTGCCAACCTTCGGCGACCTTCTGCGGTCGGGTCTTGTCTTTTATCGAATGAACGAGCGCCTCGCCCGATGTCACCCGAATAATAAGATCGGCGGTGCCATCTCCCGTCCAGTCGCCGGCCCAAGCATCCGCGAAACCTCTGAGTCCACCTAGCGGGATGGGACCGCCGGCACCTACGAAAGACGTGCCGTTGAAGGGATAAAGCGACATCGCACCGCTGGGCGCGCGAACCAAAAGGTCCGCCTTTCGGTCGCCAGTGAAATCGGCAGCGAAATAATGTGTGAAATTGTGCCAACCGCTGCCGACCGTCGATCCGGTGGCGCCGACGGGCGGTCTGGGAGTTATATCTGGAGGCAACGTCTCCGGCACCGGCGCGCGGGGAGGCAGCACCCCGCCGACCTCGGTCTCTGGGACAGGCGGGCCCGGGCGGGCGACGCCACCAGGATCGAGCGCGCCGACGCGGTCGGTAGCGGATGGAGGTTTCTGACTCGTGACCCGGATGATGTCGTCGCGCAACGTGTAGAGCGCTGCGCTGTAACACTTCTTGAGACCGGTCAGCCAGGGCCAATCCGCCGGCTTGTCTGGAATGAAGGTGTGGCCTTCACAGCGCGCGTGAACGCCGGCGATGCCGGTCAGCGCGCCGTTCAAACCGACAACAAAACTAGGCCCGCCGCTGTCGCCGCCGCCGACAATTTGACCCCAAATGTTGTTCAATTCGATTTCGAGATCGGTCGTCTCTTTGCCTGCCGTGAACCTCGCGGTTCGATAGCCGCAATCGGCCTTCGCCGGAATCGCGGTCGCACCGGAGCCGCGTGCGTATTCGCAGATACCTCTTCCGAAAGATTCGATTGCCGCTCCTGGCTCGACCTGGTGCGGATAGATCAGACTCGTTCCCACAGGGCCGAAATCGCCGTTGCCGAGCGCAACCAGCGCGACATCCAGGCCTTTAGAATTCCAATAGAGCACATAGCCCGTTGGAACTACTCGGGCAGGGTTCCACGCTGCGGTGACCGGCCTAGTCGCAAACGGTGCCGGTGGTCCGTTGAGTTCTCTGTCGATCGTTAGGCAGTGAACCGCGGTCAAGACCCAATTGCGATTGATCAGCGTGCCGCTACAGCCGCCGATTGTGACCAGTCGTAGGTCGCGTTGGCGCTCGACGAGCACTTCTTGACCGAAGATGAGGGGCTGGCGGGTTGTCCCGCGAGGCCCTTCAGCCGCAGTAGACGACGTGATCGACGCGAGCGCCACGGCTGCTAGCCCTAACCGGCGCAAGTAATTCGAGGATCCTGACCACCCACTGACCACCCGGTGCGGAGGCGTTCTACGTGGGCGGTTAAGGTTGAAACCACAGCAATCGGCGGCTTCAACAGATCGTTTCGACATGTATCCCATTCCGGCAGATCAATTCCTTGGCCAAAACCATGTCGGCCGCCGTGGCCCGGGCACAATTGCGCGCCCGGCGCCCATGCCTATAGTTCGGGCAGGCTTGTGCCCGACCGTCGCTTTCAGGCTTGCAAAACCACCAATGCCGCGCAGGACTTTTCTCAGACCATTGTCAGACCTTTCGCCGACCGGGGGAGAACTGCGCGCGTGAGTGCCGAAGAACTGCGGGAGACCAAGATCGACTTGGCCGGCGAGTCCGACTTCCGTTTGGGAGCTCTCTTGATCCGCCCATCGACATGTCAGGTGGTATCGAGCGGCGCGGAAGAACGCGTCGAGCCCCGGGTGATGGAGGTCCTGGTCACCCTCTACCGCGCGCAAGGTCAGACCGTGACGCGGGATCGGTTGGTGGACGCGTGCTGGGACGGCCGCATTGTCAGCGACGACGCCGTCACGCGCGCGATCGCCAAAGTCCGCCAGCTGGCGCGCAGCAGCGACCCGCCAGCTTTCTCGGTGGAAACGATTCCAAGGGTCGGCTTCAGGCTGGCGATTGAGTTTGCTCCGCCACCGCCCGCCAGTTCGCCGGACACTAGCCCGGCGGCCGCTTTGCCGATAGGCACACCCCACAAGCGCCGCGCAATGATCGTCGGCGCGGCTGCAGCGGCCGTCTGCGCCGTGCTCACTATCTATTGGGCATTCGGCGGCTTCGGCACTTCTCAGGTCCCAGGTGTGGCCGTCCTTCCTTTCGCGGCGCCACAAGCGGACACAGAGCTGCTACAACTCTCCAACCGCGCGCGCGATGGTATCGCCCGCCACCTGGCCGCATCCGGTGTATCGACGGTTCTGACCGAGGATTCTTCACGCCCGCAGACCCTGCGATCCGAGTTGCGCGTGACGGGGAGGGCGGACAAGCAAGGTGACAAATACCTGATCGCCGGCGCGATCGGCGACAGCGCGACCGGCCTCGTCCTCTGGTCAGGAACGTGGGACCGCCCGGCAGCCGACGTCGTCGGCATCGACGAAGAGTTCGGCCGCTCCCTCTCGCGGATCCTCGGCTGCGCTCTGCGTGAGCGCAATACGGCCAGGGCCGCAGTCTCGCTCGAGGTATTCTCGCTCCTATTGAATGCCTGCGATGCTGTCGGGCGCGAGGCAAGCAATGCCGTTGACGCCACACGTCGCCTGATTGGGGCGGCGCCAACTCTTGCCAGTGCACATGCGCTTCACGCTTTCGCTCTCGCCATACATGCCCATCAACTCGATCATCTAAGCGAGGAGGCTGCGGCACTGACGAAAGAGATACGCGCTTCCGTAGCGCGGGCGCTGGCCCTGAATCCCAACGCTGCACTGGCACATGTCGCTCTCGGTGTTCGTATCGGCACCGAAGCGCGCTATACGGAACGCGAGACAAACCTGCGCCGCGCGCTTGAGATCGATCCGTCTCGCGTGGTTGCG
>JANNEL010000489.1:0-1505 GCA_031378595.1 Alphaproteobacteria bacterium | reverse complement strand
GATTTGCGCATGTCGTCGTAGTGCCCATAGTTCGCGTTTTTCGCGAGCGTAACCAGCGTGGGCGGCATTCGACGATGCGCAAATGGAACGCACGGTGAAGGCAACGCTCGACGCGCATACGGCGAACACGCCGACGCTGGTTACGCTCGCGAAAAACGCGAACTATGGGCACTACGACGACATGCGCAAATCGGCGAAAGCAGCGCTGCTGCCTCGCTTCTTCGCCGACGTGATCTGGCACCCGACGGACGGGCTACCCCGCGACATCAGCGAAAAGAACTTGGCGCGGCTGCACGTGGGCCTCGCCGCGGAACAACGCCTGGTCAAGCGTCTCCAAGACGTCGGCGCGCCGCTTCACATTGGCACCGACACGATGACGGCGTTCGTCATCCCGGGGGTCGACGTGCAAGAAGAAATGCGTCTCTTCGTCGAAGCGGGCATCCCGGTGGAACAAGTCTGGAAGCTCGCAACATCAGGCAACGGCGAATATTTGAAGCCGACGCTTGGCCGCCTCGACCCTGGGGCCCCGGCCGACTTCCTGATCTTCCGCAAAGATCCGACGAAAGACCTGGCGAACCTCGCAACGCTCGAAGCGGTCGTCGCCGACGGCCGGCTCTACACCAAAGCCGATCTCGCAAACCGCTTCGCCCGCCTCAAAGCCCAATGGTCGAACCCCATTGTCGATATCGCCTTGGTCCAAGCGACCCGTTGGGCGATGTCGCGATTTAAGCGCGAAGGGAAGTAGTCCGCCACACCCGATTGACTTTTGATGCTTAATTGTGTATGTTTTCAACTTATTAGCTGTTCTACGTTGGCCGTCCGCTACGGCCGGTGCATTGAAGCCGCTACAAGTAGCGGCGAGGTAGCAGGCGTGTAGCGGCATTTTTCGCGGAAGATCGCGATTGTAGCGCTGTAGCGCCTAAATTGAATCTGTTTTCATGCATTTCAACACACGCGGATCGTTGCTGCTCATCTCCCCATGAAATCGAACGCAAAAGACCTGCTTGCAGATCTCGATCGACTTGGGATTACCCACGCGACGATCACCCACCCGCCCGTCTTCACGGTCGAAGACGCGAAGTTGCTGCGCGGCAAGATCGAGGGCGGCCACACGAAGAACCTGTTTTTGAAGGACAAGAAGGATCAGCTGTTCCTAGCCGTGACCCTCGAAGACGTGCCCGTGGACCTGAAAGCGCTGGGCCCGATGATCGGCGCGCGCGGTCGCCTCTCGTTCGCATCCGCAGATCTGCTGCGCGAGCACCTCGGCGTTGAGCCCGGACCGGTGACGCCGTTCGGGCTCTTCAACAACCGGACGCTGACGGTCACGGCCGTGTTCGACGAAACCATGCTGATGGCGAACCCGTTGAACTTCCACCCGCTTGAAAACACCGCCACAACGGCTATTTCGAGCGCAGACCTGATGAAATTCGCCGCGGCTTGCGGGCATAAACCGCTGACCTTGCGCTTTCCGCGCCGCGTGGCTGAGGCTATAAGCGAGACCTGAC
>JANNEL010000460.1:0-3958 GCA_031378595.1 Alphaproteobacteria bacterium | reverse complement strand
GATGGTGAAACCCGACGGCCTCCTCGTCTATTGCGTCTGTTCGCTCGCGCGCGAAGAGGGCGAGGATATCGTCGAAGCGTTTTTGAGCGCCCACCCGGCCTTTGCCCGCGTGCCTGTCACGCAGGCCGAATCGGAGTTCGCAACCCCGGCAGGCGACCTCCGCACGCTCCCCAACCACTGGCCGGAGTCGGGCGGCCTCGACGGTTTCTATGCCGCCCGCCTGCGGAGAACGGCGTAAAGCGCGGCCGCTTTGATTGCACGAAGGCCCTCAACTCGCTAAAGCGCCCTCATGAAGAAGCCCAAAATAGCCCCCTCGATCCTTGCTGCCGACTTCGCCAGGCTGGGTGAGGAAGTTCGCGCCATTACCGAAGCCGGCGCCGATTACATCCACGTCGACGTCATGGACGGCCACTTCGTGCCGAACATCTCGATCGGGCCGCAAATGGTGAAGGCGCTACGCCCTCATACGAAGCTGCCGCTCGACGTTCATCTGATGATTTCGCCGGTCGACCCCTACGTTAAGGAGTTCGCCGACGCGGGTGCCGACATCATTACTGTGCACCCCGAAGCGGGCCCCCACGTCCACCGGACAGTCCAACTGATCAAGAGTTTAGGAAAAAAGGCGGGTGTGTCCCTGAATCCGGGTTCGCCGATCTCCCTGATCGAGCATATCTTGGGCGACATCGATCTGATTCTCGTGATGACCGTCAATCCGGGATTCGGGGGACAAAGCTTCATCGATGGTCAGCGCGCGAAGATGCGTGAAGCGCGCGCAATGATCGATCGGTCGGGCCGTGCCATCGAGCTGGAGGTCGACGGAGGTATCAATGGGCAAACCGCTGCCCTCGCTGTCGAAGCAGGAGCCGACGTCCTTGTCGCCGGAACCGCCGCGTTTGCAGGCGGCACTGCCCGTTATCGCGACAACATCGCCAAGCTCCGTGGCGGCTGAAGCGTCGACCGA
The DNA here is from genome assembly GCA_031378595.1 of Alphaproteobacteria bacterium. Taxonomy (GTDB): domain Bacteria; phylum Pseudomonadota; class Alphaproteobacteria; order Micropepsales; family Micropepsaceae; genus SZUA-430. The sequence goes on along the minus strand of JANNEL010000460.1, from coordinate 2,997 downwards.
CGCGCCGCAGGCTTACAAGTTCAGCATCTTCGCGAACGCCGGCGATATGATCGCCGCCGCGCGCGCCTCCGCGGCACTGTCCTGGCAACGCCAATGGCACCGCAGCCCGATCTGGCAGCGCAGCCTGAACGGCCCCGCCCCCGACCGCCTCCTCGTTAACCCGCGCAGCTTTCACCCGAAAAGCATTGCCGAAGCGGAGTTGCTCATCATGGGCCGCTTCCGCCTGCCCGGCGGCGACGCGACCGCGCGCGACGGCTCGCCGTTTTTTATCAAGCCGCCAAGCGACGAATGGGCGGAGAACCTGCATTCGTTTCATTGGCTCCGCCATTTCGACGCCGGCGGTTCCGAACCCGTGCAGGAACACCTGCGCCAACTCATCGCCCATTGGGTGCGCACCCACGGCACTTGGCACGAAATTGCCTGGCGTCCGCATGTCACCGCGCGCCGGTTGATCACGTGGGCGAGCTTCGGCCGTTTGATCCTCTCGAACGCAGACGTGCTGTTCCGTTCGCGCGTACTGCTCTCAATGGCGCGCCAAGCGCGTCATTTGCTCAAAACCGCAAACACGGCGCCGGCAGGTCTCGATCGCATGGTCGCGGCGATCGGCCTCGTTCAGTCGGGCGTATCCCTGCCCGATGGCGACGCCCGCATTGCCAAGGGCTTGCACATGCTCGCCGAAGAACTTGGCGAACAAATCCTGCCCGACGGCAGTCATATCTCGCGCAATCCCGAAACGGTGCTCAGCGCTGCCAGTGACTTGCTCTCGCTTGTCGACGCGATGACGCAACGCGACCTGATCGTCCCCGTTAGCATTCGCCGCGCGCTCGACCGCATGATGCCGATGATCCGCTTCATGCTGCACGGCGACGGAAAACTCGCGTTGTTCAACGGCGGCACCGAAGGCGTCGGCGGCTGGGCCCAAACGCTTCTGAGCTACGACACCGGCCGCACCCGCGAAACGCTGCACTCAGCCCAAGCGGGCTATCACCGCATCGCTTGCGGCCAGACGCTCATCATCGCCGATTGCGGCCTCGCCCCGCCAGGAGACATGTCTCACGGCGCGCACGCTGGTGCGCTGTCGTTCGAACTCAGCGTTGGCGACGAACGCGTGATCGTCAACGGTGGCACCGCGCCGATGAAGGGTGCCGAATGGGTGCAAGCCATGCGCGCCACCGCCGCACACTCGACTGTGACGATTGCTGACACGTCCTCCGCGCACGTCGTGAACGGCCGCTGGGCTCAACGGTTCTTAGGGCTGCGCCTGACCGACGGCCCGATCCGCATCGAACACAAGCGCCACGAAAACGAATCCGGCATCCTTCTCGACACCAGCCACGACGGCTACGCAAAGCCGTTCGGCATCGTGCACGAGCGCCAGATCTTCGTGGCACACGACGGCAACGACATCCGCGGTGAAGATCGCCTCGCCTCGCGCGGCGATATCGCGGCGCGCCGCTTCGCCGCCCGCTTCCATCTCCATCCCTCCGTGAAAGCCGCTCGCGGTGCCGATCGCAAGTCGGTGGTCCTCACGTTGCCATCCGGCGCCACCTGGCGCTTCGGCGCCGACGCCGAGATCGACCTCGCCGACGGTGTCTATTTGGGCTCCGGCGACGCCATCCGTAAAACCCAGCAAATCGTGATTGCGGGGCAAACGGGCGCCGAACCCACAACCGTAAAGTGGGCCCTGAAGAAAGCCACAGGAATCGAAGCCGACACGACCGTCTGAGGCGTTCGGCCGCTTGGGGAGCTTGCGACCCCCGTGCTATTTCGCGCACGCCAAAGCGATGGAAAAGGCGCCCCCGATGTCGACGCAAAACCTCCGTCCGGTTCGCCGGGCGCTGATCTCCGTTTCCGATAAGTCCGGCCTGGTGGAGTTCGCGCAAAGTCTCGCCAAGCTAGGCGTCGAATTGATCTCGACCGGCGGAACCGCGAAAGCGCTGACAGCCGCGGGCCTGAAAGTCACCGACGTTGCGGCCGTTACCGGCTTTCCCGAAATGATGGACGGCCGCCTCAAGACGCTGCACCCGCGCGTGCACGGCGGCTTGCTGGCGCTGCGCGACGAACCAAGTCATGCGAAGGCGATGCAAGAGCACAGTATCGAAGGCATCGATCTGCTCGTCTGCAATCTTTATCCGTTCGAAGAAGCCGTCGCCCGCAAAGCCTCGTTCGAAGAGACAATCGAAAACATCGACATCGGCGGCCCGGCGATGATCCGTGCAGCATCGAAGAACCACGGCTATGTCGCCGTGATTGTCGACATCGAAGACTACGCGCCCATCCTCGCGGAGTTGCAGGCAAACGGCGGAACGTCGCTCGCCTCGCGCAAGACGCTCGCTGCCAAGGCATTTGCACGCACGTCGACATATGACGCGGCAATAGCGACCTGGTTCGCGCACGAGATTCCACAGTCGCTACAGGCAGAGCGCAAACCGCCGCGCAATTTCGCGCTCGCCGGGACGCTGAAGCAGAGCCTGCGATACGGTGAGAACCCGCATCAATGGGCGGCGTTCTACACAACGGGCGGCGCGCGATACGGCGTTGCCACCGCGGAACAAGCCGGCGGCAAGGAGCTTTCCTACAACAACATCAATGACACCAACGCGGCATACGAATGTGTCGCCGAGTTCGATCCCAAAACAATCGCCGCCATCGCGATCATCAAACACGCGAACCCGTGCGGTGTCGCAACGGCTGCAACGCTCACGGAGGCCTACAAGCTCGCGTTGCGTTGCGACCCCGTCTCGGCATACGGCGGGATTGTCGCTTGCAACCGTACGCTCGACGGCGCGACCGCGACCGAACTCGCGAAGATCTTCACGGAAGTGATTATCGCGCCGGATGCCGATGACGACGCGCGTCGAATCCTTTCAACGAAGAAGAACTTGCGACTGCTTCTCGCTGGAGGCGTACCCAATCCGGCGACTCCCGGCATCGACGTACGCAAGGTCTCGGGCGGCTTCCTGCTGCAGTCGCGCGACAACGGCCGCATCACGGAGA
>JANNEL010000451.1:0-4915 GCA_031378595.1 Alphaproteobacteria bacterium | reverse complement strand
GGGTGAAAAGGTCATCATCAACATCAAGACCTTCGCCGACGGCCACAAGCCGCCGGACCGCGTGCTCGCGGCGATGCTGTGACGGCACGCGCGAGGATTCGCCTCCAACAAAAGCACGACGCGCGCATCCGATCCGGATCGCCGTGGGCGTACTCGAACGAGATCGCGATGAGCACGGCCGCGAAAGCACTAACGCCCGGCACGCTCGTCGACCTGATCGACGTTCGTGACGCCGCACTCGGCACCGCCTACTTCAACCCGCACAGTTTGATCGCCGCGCGCGTTCTCTCTCGCGAGCCGGGCGCGACGGTTGACGCAGCCTTCTTCCGCGACCGCTTCGACCGCGCCCGCGGCTGGCGCGATAAACTGTTCGCCACCCCTCACTACCGCCTGATCCACGCCGAGGCCGACGGTTGCCCTGGCCTCGTCATCGACCGCTTTGACGACGTCTTCGTCGTGCAGTCGGGTACCGCGGGCATGGACGCCCTGGAAGAGCACTGGATCGACGCGCTCAAGAGCGAATTCAAACCACGCGCGATCGTCGTTAAAAGCGACTCGCCTTCGCGCGCGCATGAAGGCTTGAAAGACGACGTCCGCATCGCGCACGGCGATCTGACATCGGGCGTCCATGTCGAAGAGGCAGGCATCCGCCACACGATCGACCCGATCAACGGCCAAAAGACCGGCTGGTTCTTCGATCAGCGCGACAACCGCACGTTCCTGACCGCACTCGCAAAGGGCGCAACGGTGCTCGACGCGTTCAGCTATCTGGGCGCGTTTGGCTTGGGCGCCCTCAAAGCCGGCGCAAAATCCGCGCTCTTGATGGACTCCTCGCAAAGCGCACTCGACGCCGCGACCGAGACCGCTCGCTCCCACGACCTCACGCTGACCGCCGAGTTCCGCCGCTGCGACGTGCTTGAAGAGCTTGAAGAAATCCGCCCCGCAGGCGAGCGCTTCGACATCGTCTCGTGCGACCCGCCGCCGTTCGCGCGCTCGAAAAAGGACCTGGAATCGGGCGCCCGCGGCTATCGTAAACTTGCCCGCCTAGCAGCACCCCTGGTCGCGCCGGGAGGCTTCCTGTGCCTCTCCTCCTGCAGCCACGCGATCGACCTTGCCCGGTTCCAAACCGAGAGCGCGCTTGGCATTGCGCGCGCAGATCGCAACGCGCGCCTGATCCGATCGGCAGGTGCGGCCGGAGACCATCCGGTGCACCCTCAGCTGCCCGAGACCGCCTACCTAAAGTCGTTGACGTTCCAACTCGATTGAGCCTCGTGATGCAGCGCTTACCCTTCCTGCCGCTCCTCGCCGCTCTCGCTCTCAGCGCCTGCGCCTCGACGCCCGATCGCGAGCCACCAATCACGAGCCGCCCATCGCCTATCAGCGTCACCGGCGGTCTGGCGAAATACATGGACGAACGCGCGCGCGTCGAACGCGTGGGCTTCCGCCTCCGCAAGGCCGCCGCCGGCGACTGCGCCGAGCGCAAACAAACGAAAGCCGACATCGGCCTCGTCGTGTGGTCGCTCGCGAACTTTCAGAACCCCGAAGATCGTGCACGTCTGACAAGCGATTTCGCGCTCACGAACGCGGTCACCGTAGCGCTTGCCGTCGACGGCGCGCCTGCGGCGGCCGGCGGCGTCCGGAACGGCGCGATCATCACGCATGTCAACGGTGAGGCGATCGGCGAAGGCAAAGGCGCAACCGAACGCTACATCGCCCGCGCCGGAGTGGCCGCCAAACAAGGCGCCGTCCGCCTCAAATTCAACGACGGCAACGAAGTCACTGTCACGCCCGATACGGTGTGCGAATTCCCGACGCTTCTCGTGCGCAGCGCCGACATCAACGCGGCAGCGGACGGCACCGTTCTCGCGATCACATCGGGCCTCTTCGAACTCACACAATCCGACGACGAAGTGGCACTGATCTTGGGTCACGAATTGGCGCACAACGTGCTGCGCCATTTGGAGCTGGTGAAAACCGCAAAGCCCGCATCCGGCACGCTGCTCGACGCCTTCGCCAAATCGGCAATCGGAACCGCCGTTGCGGCCACGATCAACCGCCCGTTCTCGGTCCAATACGAAAAGGAAGCGGACTACGCCGGTCTCTACTTCATGGCCCGCGCCGGCTACGACATCGACGCAGCCGCAGGCTTCTGGAAGCGGCTCAACGAAACGATGAAGGCAAAATCCGTCGCGGCAACGCACCCGACCGGCCCCGAACGCCTGCGCGCCATCGAAGCGACCGTCGCCGAAATCAAAGCGAAGCAGAAGAAGGGCCAACCACTAACGCTCAAGCCGCGTCGATAAACCCGCCGACCTGCCGGTTCCAAAGCTGCGCATAAGGCCCGCCGCGCGCGATCAGTTCCGCGTGACTTCCCTGTTCCACGATGCGCCCGTTCTCGAGGTAGACGATGCGATCCATGCCAACGATCGTCGAAAGCCGGTGCGCAATCGCGATCACGGTGCGCCCGCGCATCAACTCGAACAGCGCCTCTTGGATCAGGTGCTCGCTCTCGGAGTCGAGCGACGACGTCGCCTCGTCCAGCACCAGGATGCGCGCATCTTTCACCAGCGCCCGCGCGATCGCGACACGCTGCCTCTCTCCGCCCGAGAGTTTGATCCCCTGCTCGCCCACGATCGTGTCGTAGCCCGCCTCGCGGTTCGAGATGAAGTCGTGTGCGTGCGCATCCTTCGCGGCGGAGACGACCAAGCGCTCGTCCGCGTCCGGCTTTGAGTAACGGATGTTGTCGCGCACCGGCCGGTGGAAGACCCCGGGCATCTGCTGCACCTCGGCGATGGCCTCGTTGACCGAATCCCAGCTCACGTCGGAGACGTTCTGCCCATCGATCAAGATGCGCCCACCCTGCGGCTCGAACTGGCGCCGCAACAGCTTCACGAGCGTCGATTTTCCCGCGCCCGACTTGCCGACAAGCCCCACCTTCTCGCCCGCCTTGATCCGCAGGTTCAGCCCCTGAAAAACCGGGTGCCCGTCGGCGTGCGAGAAGGAGATATTCTCAAACACGATTTCGCCCGCGCCCACGGCCAACGCTTTCGCACCCGGCTTATCGACGATCTCATGCGCCTGCGTGACCAAGTCGAGCGCCTCGGCGAGCGTGCCAAGCTGCTCGAAGAAGTCGAGCATCCGGTACGACAGCTCCTGCACCGAACGCGCGATCATGGTGCCAAGGAAGAAGATCATCGTGAACGCGCCAGCCGTGATCGCGCCAGAGATCGTATCGCGCATCGCCAAAACGATGAGGCCCATCAAAAGAACGAGCATCGCCGTTGACATGAAAATCCGCATGACGACCAGGAACCAGCGCAGCGACTGCGACGCGTTCATCTCATCGGCCAGGAAGCGCGACAAAAACCGCCGCTCAAACGCCGCCCGCGCGAACGCACGCACCAAATCCGCATTCGCGATGGCATCGATCAACCGCCCCGTCGACGTGGACACCTCGTCCGAGAATGCCTTCGAGAGCTGGACGCACCGCCGCGCTAACCACGTCACGACCACGAGATAGACCGCGACCCAGCCGAACAGCAGCAGCGCGTAAGTCGCGTTCTGCACCGCAAGCAACACACCGCCGACGGACAGCAACACCGCGATGCGCACGCTGTCGAACGCCACGATGCTCAGCAGCGAAACCGTCGCCTGTCCCGCCTGCTTCACCTTCTGCCCAAGCTTGCCCGCGAAGTTCTCCTGAAAGTACCGCGGGCTGTGCCCCATCAAATAGGCGAACAGATATTTCTGCGCGAGCGCCCGCATGCGCGGGCTCATGTAAATGTCGATCGCCTCCGCAAAGCGCACGATCACAGCGGGCACGTACCAAACCGTGGCGAACAGCACGAGATAGAGCACGACCGGGCCCCACTCTTGGGTTCCCGCTGCGGCCGCTTTCGTCAACGTGTCGATGATGCCTTTGAGCACATAGGGGCTCATCGCCTCGATCGCGGTCGACAACCCTGCCAAGAAAACGAATGCCGCGAGCCGCGCCCGATAGTGCCGCGAAACCAGAAACGCCAAGAAGGCGAACGGCGTTCCCGGCACGCGCACGGCGCGCGCGACCTCGGGCAAAGGCTCAACCTCGGCTTCGTGCGTAAGCAAGCGCTCCGCGAAGCGAGGCCTCATCTTGCGTCCAGACATGGGCGCAGTCATGACACCACCGATTCTGAGAAAAGGGCCGCGAGAAATACGCTTGGCCGCCTGCCCGCGCTAGGGGGTGGACGCCGCCTCACTCGCAGAATGGTGCGACAGATCACGCAAACTGGCGTCCGGCCCACAAAGCGCACAGGCCGGATCGGGTTTCACTTTCACCGTCCGGAACGTGGCGCCAAGCCCGTCATAGAGCGTGAGCCGCCCCGCCATCGTGTCGCCGATCCCCAAGAGTTCCTTGAGCGCCTCAAGCGCCTGCAGCGTTCCCATCACACCGGCAAGCGCCCCCAAAATTCCGGCCTCCGTACACGACGGCACCGTGCCCGGCGGCGGCGCTTCGGGATACAGGCAGCGATAGCAGGGATAGGTGCGCTTGCCGTGCGCCCGCTCATGCGCCTTGAACGTCGCAAGCTGACCGTCGAACTGGCCGATCGCCGCCGACACCAACGTGCGCTCGCCGAGATAGCAGGCGTCGTTCACCAGAAACCGCGTCGCGAAATTGTCCGAGCCGTCGAGCACGATCTCGTAATTCTTCACAAGCTCCAGCGCATTGTGCGAGTTCAGCCGCGTCGCATGCCGGTTCACATGCGTGTCCGGATTGATCGCCCGCGCCGACTCCGACGCGCTCTCGACCTTCAGCCGGCCGATATCCACGGTGCGATGCGCAATCTGCCGCTGCAAATTCGAGAGCGAAACCTCGTCGTCGTCGACGATGCCGATCGTCCCCACGCCCGCAGCCGAAAGATAAAGCAACGCCGGCGAG
>JANNEL010000429.1:0-3407 GCA_031378595.1 Alphaproteobacteria bacterium | reverse complement strand
CGTTCGCGTCGGTGAAATCCGTCAGCGCCCACATCGAATTGCAAACGATCGGGATATGCGGCTTCGCCAGCGGGATCACCATGTCGTCGGCATGAATGGGTTGCGCACTCTCGCCGGCATCGATCGCAATCGACGACAGCGACGAGATCAAGCACCCATCGTCCAGAACACCCTCGATGATCGGCAGAACGTTGCGGTGCACAGGCACCTGCGTAAACGGCGCACCGAAGGCGAGCAGGTTGTAGATGCGCACCGTCTTGTGTCCCTCAAACCCGTTCATGGCAGGCTTGGCATCGAGCTCCCGCTCCAGACGAAGCAGCGCCGCGTTTAAGGCGTCGATCAGTTGCGGCTCGATAGCATTCTCCACGACCGTGAATCCGTCGCGGCGGATTCGCTCGACATGCTCTCGATTGTCCATGGAAAACCTCTGGCCAGTGACCTTCCCTAAAGTCTAGCCTGAGCCCTCGCAAAGTGGGAGACCTGTGATGTTGCGCTGGTTCGGATACATTCTTTTGACGCTGCTCGTCGTGGGCGCCGCCGCCTATTACTGGCTGATCGTGGACGGCAGCGGCCCGTCCTCCGGCTACACGATCGACATGGCCGAGGTCCGCAGCCTCGCGAACTCCATCCAGAACGACAAGCCGACGGAAATCCGCATCGAACGCATCGCAGCGTTCAAAATGCCGCTGACCGCAATGATCGCGGGCGAAAGCTGGAACGAGGTCGAGGTCCCGGTCTACAGCTACCAAGTCGCCTTCCCCGCCAGCACGGTCGTCATCGACACCGCCATCGACGGCCGTCAAGCCGCGAAGGACAACGATCCGACCTTCGACGCCGAAGCCTTCGCCCGCATGCAGCAGGCGATGAAGACGGCCTCGAGCATCGTCATCACGCACGAACATCTGGACCACATCGGCGGCCTCACATCGCATCCGGATATCGGGGCCGTCCTCGCGCACACGAAACTCACGACGGAGCAGGTCGGCAATCCGGATAAGCTGAAATTCCCTGACGGCGCGCTCACCGGCTACACGCCGCTGAGCTACGAGAAATACAGCGTCGTCGCCCCGGGCGTCGTGCTGATCAAAGCACCGGGCCACACGCCGGGCAGCCAACTCGTCTTCGTGCAACTCGCGAACGGCAAGGAATATCTGTTCCTCGGCGACGTCGCCTGGCGCTTCGAAAACGTCGAACGCGTACGCACGCGCGCCCGCCTCGTCTCGTGGTGGTACCTGGGCGAAGATCGCGACGCAGTGATGACGGAACTCGCCGAATTCAAACGCATCCACGACGCCGAACCGAACCTCATCATGGTCCCCGGCCACGACATCGTGCACATGGAGAAACTGACGGCGGCAGGTGCGTTCGCCGGCCCGTTCAAGTGATCAAGCACTAACCTTGTCTGTCATGGTCCGCGAAGGCGGACCACCCACGACTTGACGATGTCTCCGCAAACGCCGAAAGGCGTGGATGGTCCGCCTTCGCGGACCACGACAAACAGAGAGAAGCGTAAGAAAGATCGCCATGATCCCAACCCCGCTCACGCTGAACGGCGCGCCCGGTTCGCCTTACACCCGCAAGATGCTGGCGCTGCTGCGCTACCGCCGCATCCCGTACAAGCTTTTGCAATACGGCATGAGCGCGCCGCCCGGCCTACCGAAATCGAAGCCGCAGTTGCTGCCGACGTTCTATCTGCCGAATGCACAGGGTGAGATCGAAGCGGTGGTGGACTCCTCGCCGCTGATCCGAAGGCTGGAGCGCGCGTTCGAAGGCCGCTCCGTCCTGCCGCCGCATGCGGTCGTGGCCTTCATCGACTACCTACTCGAAGACTACGCGGACGAGTGGCTGACCAAGGCGATGTTCCACTATCGCTGGCACTACGCGGCCGACGCCGACAAGGCCGGCGACATCCTGCCCCGCTGGTCGAACATCTCGGCCGGCGACGAGCAGATGGCGCAGATGAAGGCGTACATCAAAGATCGCCAAATCTCGCGCCTCTACGTCGTGGGCTCGAACGACACGACCGCGCCGGTGATTGAGGCGAGCTACGAACGCTTCCTCGACCTCTTCAACGCGCATCTGAAGGTGCAACCGTTCCTGATGGGCAAACGCCCCGGCGCCAGCGACTTCGCGGCGTTCGGCCAACTGACCGCCCTCACCCACTTCGACCCGACGCCGATGGCGCTGACCATGAAGAAAGCACCCCGCGTCTACGCTTGGGTGGAAGTCGGCGAAGATCTCTCCGGCCTCGAACCGCAGGATGGCGATTGGCTCGACGCGGCCAACATCCCACCAACCATCGTCGCGCTGCTGAAGGAATTCGGCCGCGTCTACGTCCCCGCATTGCTGGCAAACGCCAAAGCCATCGCGAACAGCGCCGACACGTTCGAAACCGAAATCGACGGCAAACCCTGGAAACAGCAAACGTTCCCCTACCAAGCCAAATGCCTACAATGGACCCGCAACGCCTACGCCGATCTCAACGACAGCGACCGCATCACCGTCGACAAGCTGCTCTCAGGCACCGGCATCGCCGCGCTGTTTCAGAAGTGACCTAAGCGCCGGTCTGCGCAAACCCGAACGCACTCAGCAGATCCGGCGCGTTCGAGAGCAGATCCATCGCCGCATGCACAAGCATCACGGCGAGAAGATTGCGCGTGCGCAGCCACAGAATGCCGAACATGAAGGCCGCCACCGCCTGCACGGCGATCGTATAGGCCGCAGCCGTCAGCATGTCGGGGTTGGCGCCAAGCCCTTCCTGCACGCCCGCGCCGCGCAGCACCATCCCCGGCGCATGCACGAGCCCGAAAATCAGCGCCATGACGAAAAGCCCCGCGATGTCGGACTTGAAGAGCGCCGACAACCGTTCCTGCACGACGGCGCGGAAGAAGAATTCCTCGACCAGCCCAACCTCGATCACCAGCCACGCGAACGCGAGCGGCAGCCCGAACTGCAGCGCATCCGCAGCATACTTGCCTTCGCGAAATGGCGCCGCAGCGCTTCCCGCCATATACTGAAACCCGATCACGGCGATGCCGATCACAAGCACCGCAAGCCCATCGCGGCCAAGCAATCGACGGTACGACGCCGTGGTTAGCCCGAACTCCGCCCACGTCGCGCCGAACAGCGTGCGATAAACCAGCAGCGGGATCAGCACGAACGCGGCAAGCTTCAGCGCCAGCACCCATGCTTCATGCGCCAAGTCGTTGCCGCCGTGGCTCGCACCCGGAACAAGCCCGTCGGCCCACGACTTCACCGCGACAAGGTGCACCGCCAACAACGCGACAAGCACGAGCGCGACGACAGCCTCGCCGACGGGCGTTTTTACGGTCAGCGGCTGCGGCGTGACACCGATCGTCGTGACCCAAGCCAGGAACGAAAACCCCATGCCGACGATGACGAGGATG
>JANNEL010000418.1:0-7069 GCA_031378595.1 Alphaproteobacteria bacterium | reverse complement strand
ATCGCCGGGCACCTTGCCGAGCAGGCTCTCGATGATTGCCGATGTCGGGACGTGAGACGCCTCGCCGAGTACCATGGCATCTCCACAAATGCACAGCTGGCTTGCCAAGCCGTAGCTCGCGGGGATTGATCGCCCGCCTTCGCCAAGTGGCTACGGCGTGGCAGCCTTAATTCGCATTCCGCGAGCGAAGGCTGGAGCGGGTGAAGGGAATCGAACCCTCGTCGTAAGCTTGGGAAGCTTCTGCTCTACCATTGAGCTACACCCGCGTGAGGCAGATTTGATAGCACCGCCCCCTGTCGGATGTGAAGGACCCTCTGTTAGGCTCGATTTCTATGAACCAGAACATCCCCGCGCCCCAACCTTTCAAGCCGATCGATCCAGGCAAATTCAAAGACCCGGTGACGACCGCGAAGGGTGAGCGCCGTGCAAGCGTCGCGCTGAAGCGCTTGGAGACGCTCTGGTTCAACACCGGCACGCTCTGCAACATCGAGTGCAAGAACTGTTACATCGAATCGTCGCCGACGAACGACCGCCTCGTCTATCTGAGCGCCGCTGAGGTTGAAGCCTATCTCGATGAAGCGGAGGCGCTGGGTCAACGCCCGAAGACTGTCGCCTTCACCGGCGGCGAACCGTTCATGAACCCGGACATCGCAGCGATCCTCGAAGCGCCGCTGTCGCGCGGCTACGACGCATTGGTTCTAACGAACGCGATGAAGCCGATGATGCGCCCCCGCGTGCAGGCCGCCATCGCCGATATCGTCAAGCGCTACGGCACGAAATTCAGCGTGCGCGTCAGCCTCGACCATTGGCGCCAAGACCTGCACGACGAGGAGCGCGAACACGGCTCGTTCGACGAAACGCTTAGCGGTCTGCGCTGGCTGCGCGACCAGCATGTCGCGACAGCCGTCGCTGGCCGCCTGCTGTGGGGAGGTACGGACGAAGACATGCGCACTGGCTACGCCGCTCTGTTCGCGCGCGAGAACCTGAGCATCGACGCCGCCGATCCCGCAGCGCTTGTGATTTTCCCGGAGATGGACGCCCGCGTCGATGTCCCCGAGATCACCGTCGACTGCTGGCGCATCCTGAACAAAAGCCCGGACGACGTGATGTGCGCCACAAGCCGCATGATCGTAAAGGGTCGAGGCGCGACGAAACCTGCCGTCGTCGCCTGCACGCTCCTACCCTACGACCCGCAATTCGAGTTGGGTTCCAACCTCGCAGACGCACTCGGCCCGGTGAAACTCAATCACCCCCACTGCGCGAAGTTCTGCGTCTTGGGCGGCGCCAGCTGCAAAGCCTAACGCTGCGCGATCAGCCAGAGCCCGCCGCAGCACATCAAAAGACCCAGCGCTTTCATCCAGCTCATTTGTTCCGCAAAGAGCATGTAGCCGATCGGAACGACGATGAGCGCCGCCGCGACGTTGACAATCGCGCCTGCCGTGTTCAGCGGCCACCCATGCCGGAAGGCTGACGCGAATCCGAATTCGATCCCGACAATCGAGGCCCCGATCGCCGCAGCGACGGCGAAATCGCGAACCTCCAACCGGTTCGCGCCGAGATCTTGATTGCGCCACCACAACAAGCCTGCGCACGCGAACGAAACGAAATACGCAAACATCAAGAGCCCGAGGATGTTCACCTCCGGCCGCACTCCTTTCAAGAACGTTTGGTAGGCCACATAGGCAGCGATCGCGAGCAGGAATGGCCAGTAGGCAACACCCTGCATCGCGCTCAGGTCCGGAAGTGCTTCGAGAGCTTCAATCCCTGGCCTTGATAGTTCGAACCTAGGCCCTGGCCATAGACGCGCTCCGGCGGCTCAGTTAGCCGCTCGAACACAAGCCGCCCGACAATCTGCCCGTGGGTCAGAATGAACGGCACTTCATGGCTGCGAACCTCAAGCACCGCGCGCGAACCCGCGCCGCCGGCGCCGGAATAGCCGAAGCCCGGATCGAAGAAGCCCGCATAGTGCACGCGAAACTCGCCGACGAGCGGATTGTACGGCACCATCTCGGCTGCATACTCGGGCGGGATCGACACCGCCTCGCGCGAAGCCAGAATGTAGAACTCGTTCGGATCGAGCACCACCGATGCATCGGGCCGTGCCCGAACCTGTTCCCAAAAATCGCCGACCTCATGCACACCGGGTTTGTCGACGTCGATCAAACCCGCATGCCGTTTTGCGCGGTAGCCGACGAGGCCGTCCCAACCCTTCAAGTCGACAGTCAATGCGATGCCGTTCGAGATGTCGGCGTCACCCGCGACAATCCCCTGCTCTTCCTGTAGCCGCTTCAACTCGCTATCCGAGAACGGCGGCGAGCCGCGCCGTAGTCGCAGCTGATTGAGCCTCGATCCCTCGCGCACCAAAATCGAAAACGACCGCGGGCTTACCTCGGCGTAGAGCGGTCCCTCATAACTGGGCTCGATCCGGTCGAATTCTTTGGCACGGTCCACGATCAGCCGCGTGAAAACGTCGAGACGCCCGGTCGAGCTTTTCGGGTTTGCGACCCCCGATACGCGATAGGGCAGCGCCACGCTCTCAAGCAGCGGCACGATGTAAACGCACCCAGCCTCGAACACCGCGCCCTTGGTGAGATCGATCTGATGCAGCGAGAGCTGTTCGATCCGCTGCTTCACCGTCGCGTCGGGTCCCGGCAAGAAGCTCGCGCGAATGCGCCACGCCACAGGCCCAAGCCGCAGATCCAAACTGGCGGGCTGAATCTGCGCGTCTTCGAATTCTTTGAGCGCCTGAATGCGCCCACGCTGGATCATCCCGCGCAAATGACTTGCGGGCAAAATGCCGGTCGAATGCCCGCGCTGGAGGTCGCCATCGTCGGCTGCGGGCGTGAACAAGGTCGAAGGTTGAGCCATGACCTTGGTTTTAGGCCACCGCCGACGCAGAGCAAAGCGGCGCGGCGGAATGTCCCCAACCCTTGCGCCGCAAAACCGTCCCGCATAAGTTGCGCCCACGTGGTGATTTGAGCCGGTCAGCTTCGCGGCCACGTTAAACAAACAGCTAAAAGGCCGGGTCGCGTGACCTCCGACCCCGGCTACAGGGATTGCCCCCTGGTCCGGGGCTTTTTGTTTTCGGAGCAGCAGCGATGGGAGAATTACGCCCCGGCCACAACTACGGCCTCAAGACCCGCCTCGTTCGCGGCGGATTGAAAAGATCGTCGAACGGCGAAACCTCGGAGGCCCTCTACCTCACCTCGGGCTTCGCTTACGACAGCGCCGAAACTGCAGAAGCCCGCTTCAAGGGTGAAGACGACGGCTACACCTACTCGCGCTTCGGCAATCCGACGGTCGCGATGTTCGAAGAACGCCTCGCGCTCATCGAAGGCGCGCCCGTCGCACGGGCCACCGCAACCGGCATGGCCGCCGTCAGCACCGCACTGCTGTGCCATCTGCGCCAAGGCGACCACGTGATCGCGTCGCGCGCGATGTTCGGCGGTTGTCGTTTCGTCATCGAGGATGTGCTGTCGCGCTATGGCATCACGTCGACGCTGGTCGACGGCACAAACCTCGACGCTTGGCGCGCCGCGGTCAAACCGACGACAAAGGTGCTGTTTCTCGAAACCCCGGCAAATCCAACGCTCGAAATCATCGACCTGAAAGCCGTCGCCGACATCGCGCACAAAGCGGGAGCCCGCCTCGTCGTCGACAACGTCTTCGCGACACCGGTGCTGCAGCGTCCGATGGAATACGGCGCCGACATCGTCGTCTATTCGGCGACAAAACACATGGACGGTCAGGGCCGCTGTCTCGGTGGTGCGATCCTTTGCGACAAGAAGTTCCTGACCGACCACCTGCTCACGTACATCCGCAACACTGGTCCAAGCTTAAGCCCGTTCAACGCTTGGGTCCTGCTGAAGTCGCTCGAGACGCTGGACCTGCGTGTTCGTGCGATGTGCGAGCACGCGGCCGCCGTGGCCGATGCGTTGGCCCGCGAGCGCAAGGTGAAGCGCGTCATCTATCCGGGTCGACCCGATCACCCGCAAGCAGCACTCGCACGTGCCCAAATGGGACTCGGCGGTTCGCTCGTCACGTTCGAGATCGACGGCGGCAAGGATGAGGCGTTCAAATTTGCCAACGCGCTCAACCTTATCGATATCTCGAACAATCTGGGCGACGCGAAGTCTCTGATCACGCATCCCACGACGACCACCCATTTCCGCTTGACGCCTGAGGCTAGGCAGGAGTTGGGTGTCACCGACGGCATGTTACGCCTGTCCGTCGGCCTGGAAGATCCGGCCGACATCGCCGACGATCTGCGTCAGGCCCTGAAAGCGCTATGAGGTCACAATGCACGAATACCGCGCCACGACGAGTTGGCGGCGCACGTCCGCCGACTTCACCTACGAAACCTACAACCGCGCACACGAGGTGACATTCGGCGGTGGCGAAGTCGTCGCTTGGTCGGCCGCGCCGGAGTTCAAAGGCGACGCGAACCGCGTCAATCCGGAAGAGGCTTACGTCGCCTCGCTCTCGACCTGCCATATGCTGACGTTTTTGGCCGTCGCCGCGCGCAAGCGGTTTACCGTCGATAGTTACGTTGATGAGGCGGTCGGGGTCATGGAGAAGGGCGCACAAGGAAAATACTGGGTCAGTCGTGTAACACTGCGGCCCAAAGTGGCGTTTTCGGGCGACCGTCAACCATCCCCCCAAGAGATTTCCGAGCTCCACCATGCTGCGCACGAGAATTGCTTTGTTGCGAACTCAGTGAAATCGGCAGTAACGGTAGAGTTGAGATGAAGCGGGAAATTGGGATCGAGCTTGGCGATGCGGTGCCGGCTCAGGGGTTGAGCGGGGGCCAAATGTTCCAACGCACGACGCGCGAAATTAAGGTATCGGTTCAGCCGGCCTATTTGGCCGACCAATCGGCGCCGGACAGCAATCATTTCTTTTGGGCCTACACGGTCCTGATCGAAAACGGCAGCTTGGAAACGGTTCAGCTGCGCACACGCTATTGGCGCATCATCGATGCCAACGGCCGCACGATCGAAGTGAAGGGTGCGGGCGTCGTCGGCCAACAGCCCATCCTGCGTCCGGGCGAAAAGTTCGAATACAAGTCCGGCACGCCGCTTGAGACGCCGTCGGGCATGATGCTGGGCGCATACCAGATGCAAACGGCAGAGGGCGTGGCGTTCCAAGTGGACATTCCGCTATTCCCGCTCGACAGCCCGCACGAAGCGCGCCGCGTTCACTAATCCCGCCTGAGAATGTGGGATTGCATGGTCGTGAAACGCCATGCGTCAAGGGTGGACGCGCGACAAATTCATCAAACTCGGTATTGAAATAATAGCCGTGGGTGCTTTGATCTGAGCCCGGGTCTTAGACGTACTGTCACGACCCAAGGAGCTCATTTCAATGGCGTCCATGATCCGCAAGAATGCGACCAAGCCGAAATTGGTCGAGCCATCGCGCCCTTCGCGCGAAGACGCCGAAGCGGCCGTCACCACCTTGCTGCGCTGGGCCGGCGACGATCCGATGCGCGAGGGCTTACGCGACACGCCGGCGCGCGTCGCACGCGCCTTTGAAGATTGGTTCTCCGGCTACAATGAAGATCCCGAAGACTACATGAAGCGCACCTTCGAAGAGGTCGAAGGCTATGACGAGATGATCGTCTTGCGCGACATCAGCTTCGAGTCCCACTGCGAGCACCACCTCGCGCCGATCATCGGCAAAGCGCACGTCGGCTACCTGCCGTCGAAAAAGGTCGTCGGCATCTCGAAACTCGCCCGCGTGGTCGAGGCCTACGCCCGCCGCCTGCAGGTGCAGGAAAAGATGAATGCGCAGATCGCGAACACGATCCAAAACATCCTGGAGCCCAAGGGCGTCGCGGTTGTGATCGAAGCGCGGCATCAATGCATGACCACCCGCGGCGTCCATAAGACCGGCGTCACCATGGTGACGTCCACAATGCTGGGCGCCTTCCGCGACGACCCGATGACCCGCCGCGAATTCCTGCACATCATCGGCAACCCGGCCTCCAGCCTCGACGGCTAGAACCCTTCCGTCTAGGCTGGCGCATGACCACTGCCACCTACACCCCGCGCGAAATGGTCGAACGCCTGGTCGCGTTCGACACCACCAGCCGCGACTCGAACCTGCACCTGATATCGTTCGTTGAGGACTACGCAAAGGCGCATGGCCTGACGCCCCGCCGCATCCCGAACGCTGAGGGTACGAAAGCAAACCTCTTGATCACGCTCGGACCCAATGAGCCTGGCGGCATTATCCTCTCCGGGCACACCGACGTGGTTCCTGTCGACGGCCAACCATGGGACACGGACCCGTTCAAAACCGTCGAGAATGACGGCAAGCTTTACGGCCGCGGCACGTCGGACATGAAGTCTTTCTCCGCAGTCGTCCTCGCGCTGCTGCCGGAGTTCCAGAAGCGCCGAGTCAAGACACCGATCCACATTGCGCTTTCCTATGACGAAGAGGTGGGTTGCCTCGGCGTGCGTCCGATGATCGCCGAGATCGTCAAATCGGTCCCGACCCCAAAGCTCGCGATTATCGGCGAACCGACCGACATGAAAGTCGTGAACGCACACAAGGGTATCCGCTCGTTCCGCACGACCGTCACCGGCCGCGAAGCGCACTCCAGCCAAACCGACAAAGGCGTCAACGCCGTCATGGTCGCGGCGGAACTGATCATGCACTTGAGCGATATTGCGGAGCAGATGCGCAAGGTTGGAGATCCCTCGGGCCGCTTCGACCCGCCCTATACCACCGTTCAATCGTCGACGATCGAAGGCGGCACCGCGCTCAACATTCTGGCGCGCCATTGCATGTTCCAGTGGGAATTCCGGTATCTGCCGGGCACCAGCCGCGACGACATCGTCGAACGCTTCATCGCGCACACGAAAGAGAACGTGCTACCACGCCTGCGCCGCATCGCTCCCGAAGCTGATATCGTGACGTTGCCGCGCGCCCACGTCCCGGCGCTTGTCGCAACCGATGGCTGCCCGGCAGAGGCTTTGGCGAAACAACTGACTGGCCGAAACCACGCCGAAGCCGTTTCCTACGGAACCGAGGCGGGTCTATTCCAAGAAGCGGGAATACCGTC
>JANNEL010000348.1:0-1672 GCA_031378595.1 Alphaproteobacteria bacterium | reverse complement strand
GTTGGCGACAAGATTTTCGCTAATCCGAGAAACGCCGCAGCCGGATCTTTGCGCCAGTTAGACGTTTCGATCACGGCCAAGCGGCCCTTGCGCTTTTTTGCTTACGCTTGGGGTGACGCGTCGGAAGTGCCGGGCAAGACTCAGACAGACGTCGTTGCGGCTTACAAGCGCTGGGGCTTGCCAACTAATCCATTTATGCAGACCTGCGTCAGCGGTGACGAGATGCTCGCGTATTACCGCGACATGCAGGAACGCCGTTCCGCCCTCGGCTACGACATCGACGGCGTTGTCTACAAGGTGAACCGCCTCGACTATCAAGAACGGTTGGGCTTCGTATCGCGTAGCCCTCGCTGGGCCATTGCCCACAAATTTCCCGCCGAACAGGCAACGACCATCGTGCGCGACATTGAAATTCAAGTCGGCCGCACGGGCGCCCTGACGCCTGTCGCCAAACTAGAGCCCGTAACAGTCGGCGGCGTCGTCGTGTCGAACGCGACGCTGCACAACGAGGACGAGATCGCGCGCAAGGATATTCGTATCGGCGATACGGTCGTCGTGCAGCGCGCCGGAGACGTCATTCCGCAAGTCGTGTCGGTGGTGCTTGAGAAGCGGCCGAACGACGCCACACTATTCAAAGTTCTGGAAACGTGCCCTGTGTGCGGCAGTCACGCCGTGCGCGATACGGATGAAAAGGGTGTTGCCGACGTTGTGCGCCGCTGCGCCGGCGGACTAATTTGTCCGGCGCAGGCCAAGGAGCGCTTGAAACACTTCGTGTCGCGCAATGCGCTCGACATCGAAGGCCTGGGCGACGAGAAAATCGAATTTTTCTTCGATACCGGGCGCATCAAGACACCTGCAGATATCTTCACACTCGCGAAGCGCGACGCGGCAAGCGCCGAACCGCTGGCAACTCTCAAAGGCTTCGGCAAGAAGTCGGTCGAAAAGCTCTTTTCCTCAATCGACGCCCGCCGCAAGGTGCCGCTCGACCGCTTGATATTTGGGCTTGGCATTCGTCACGTGGGCGAGACGACGGCCAAGGATCTGGCGAAAGCCTATGGATCATGGGCGCCGTTCCGCGCCGCAGTCGAAGCAGCTGAGAAGGGCGGGCGCGGCAGCGAAGCCTACGTTGATATCGATAACATCGAGGGGATCGGCGCCGTCGTCGTCGATGCGCTGACGGGGTTCATGGGCGAGCCGCATAATGTTGGGGTCCTCGACGCGCTGCTCCATGAAATCGAGGTTCTGCCGTACGAGCAGATTGCGGTGGCAGCGTCTTCCATCACGGGTAAGACAGTCGTCTTCACCGGATCGTTGACG
This sequence comes from Alphaproteobacteria bacterium, assembly GCA_031378595.1. GTDB lineage: Bacteria > Pseudomonadota > Alphaproteobacteria > Micropepsales > Micropepsaceae > SZUA-430. Next base: position 355 of record JANNEL010000348.1, on the reverse strand, counting down.
CGGCTGACGCGCGGCGAAGCCAAGGCGCAAGCCGAACGCTTTGGCGCTAAAGTCGCGGGCTCGGTGTCCAAGAAAACGGACTACGTTATTGCGGGCGCAGACGCTGGCTCGAAACTCGACGCCGCGCGCAATCTTGGCGTGACTGTACTCACAGAAGACGAGTGGCTGGCATTGATCGGGCAAGGCTAAACTCTGTCAATGCCTCGATCCGATTCGACTGGATCGGCGGCAGAGACCAAATGAAGTTCGCCGTTTAGCTCGCGGACATCCAAGTCCGGCGAGCCGCACAAGGCTGACAAAAGTTCGCTCAAGGCATTCTGGCGGCGACTTGCCAACATCGTCTGCATAGCTTGAG
>JANNEL010000338.1:0-2832 GCA_031378595.1 Alphaproteobacteria bacterium | reverse complement strand
AACTCCGTAACGGCACCTTCCTCGCGCCCTTCCATCCGTTGGACGAAGACCCGACGCTGTGCTTGCATCGCGACCTTGAGTTGATCGAGCACCTCGACCGGCTGGGTTACGACGAGGCTTGGGTTGGGGAGCATCATTCGGCGGGTTACGAGATCATCGCGTCGCCCGAACTTTTCATTGCGGCTGCAGCGGAGCGCACGAAGCGCATTCGCCTGGGTACGGGCGTCGTGTCGCTGCCCTATCACAACCCGCTTACTGTCGCGAACCGGATGATCCAACTCGATCATCAAACGCGGGGCCGCGTTATGTTCGGTGTGGGGCCGGGGCTGCTGCCGTCGGACGCGTTCCAGATGGGCATCGATCCCAACACGCAGCGCGACCGGATGGTCGAGGCGATCGAGGTTATCCTCGAACTGTTCGCCGGCAAACGCGTGACGAAGAAGACGGAGTGGTTCAACCTTTCGAACGCGATTTCGCAGCTTCGTCCATACTCGTGGCCGCATCCGGAAATTTGCGTCGCCTCGAGTGTGACGCCATCGGGCGGCAAGCTTGCGGGTAAGCACGGGTTCGGCATGCTTTGCGTTGCCGCCACGCAGACGGGCGGTTACGACGCGCTTGGCATCAACTGGAAGATCGCGAACGATGTAGCGGCCGAGAACGGGCGCAAGATGGATGCAGAGCGGCTGCGCCTCGTCGGGCCGGTGCATATCGCCGAGACGAAGCAACAGGCGATGGAGAACATCAAATACGGCTTCTACAAGTGGGCGGACTATTTCTCCAAGATCAATCCGGCTAGCGCAACGCAGGACAAGAACGTTGATCCGCTTGAGCAAGGCATCAAGGACGGCGTGATCGTCGTCGGCACACCCGACGATGCTATCGCGCAGATCAAGCGGTTGCAGGCCAAACAGGGCGAGTTCGGTTGCTTCCTGCAGCTCGCGCACAATTGGGCGACCTTCGACAACACGAAGAAAAGCTTCGAGTTGTGGCAACGGCATGTGACGCCGGTGATCAACAATGCGAACGTCAACCGGCAAGACAGCTTCGACGATGCGACCAAGCACTCGGAGAAATACATCGGCGCTGCGATGGGCGCTGCGATGGCCACGATCCAGAAGCACGTGATCGAGCAGGCGGCAAAAGACAAGAAAACGGCTGCCGAGTAGGAGGCCCTTATGGCCGGAATGATGGCGTTTGGCGGCGGCTGCCACTGCGGCGCGTTGACCGTGACGTTCGAAAGCACGCGGCCCGCGAGCGGGCTTGAGCGGCGGGCGTGTCAGTGTTCGTTCTGCCGTTCGCACGGCGCCTTGACGGTCAGCGATGCGGACGGCGCGCTGCGGTTCGACGCCGACAAGGGCGCGCTCGTTCGCTATCGTTTCGGGCTCAAGACGGCGGACTTTCTGCTCTGCGCCCGCTGCGGCGTCTATGTCGGCGCGATCTACGGCGACGGCGACGAGTATTGGGGCATCGTCAACGCAAACGTCTTGCACGACCGTGCCGCGTTTACGGCGCCGGTCGTTACGATCAGCTACGACAACGAGGATTCTTCATCGCGTGGCGAGCGGCGCAAGCAACGCTGGACGCCGGTCGAAGTGTTGAACTTTTAGAGCCTGATCTCGCCGGCGATGAGGCGGTCGTAGAGGTCTGGTGTCAGGGCCACGTATTGGCCGTCGACGGGATCAAGAAAGAACAGCGGATCTTTCACCGTCCGCGGATCGTAGCCGTCTTTCACCAGTTCGACTTTGCGGTGCTTGAACGTGCCGGTGACTTCGATCTCGCCCTGCATGCGTAGGAAGATCGGACGCGCGTAGGCTGCCAGATTCTTTTCGAGATGCGCTTTAAACTTCGCGAGGTCGACGGGGCTCGCGGTGACGAGGGCCGCCATGCCGGCGCGGCCGTCGGTGCCCGGCACCTTCACACCGTAAACGCTCGCTTCCCTGATGCCGGGGAAGATGGAGATTGCTTCGGCGACTTCGCTGGTCGCCACGTTTTCGCCTTTCCAACGGAACGTGTCACCGATGCGGTCAATGAAATAGTAGTAATGGTGCTTGTCGCGCTTGAGCAGGTCGCCGGTGCGAAACCAAGCGTCTCCTTTCTCGAACACGTCGCGCAGGATTTTCTTTTCGGTGTCGGTGCCCTTCGAGTAACCCTCGAAGCGCCCGCGTTGCTCATCGATCTTGCCGATCGCCTCGCCCGCGTCGTGGGGCTTGCACTCGATGCAGAAGCCTTTTGTGTCGCGGATCGGTTGTTCGCTTTCGATGTCGAATTTCACGAGGCGGGTTTGGATGATGCGTCGCATGTAGCCGGGAATGCGACCGATGGCGCCAACCTTGCCGTCGGCGTTCACCATCGAGACATTGCCTTCGGTCGCACCGTAGAACTCGATGATCCGCGGAATGCGGAAGCGGGCCTTGAAGGCTGGCCAGATTTCGGGCCTGAGACCGTTGCCCATAACGACGCGGAGGCGATGGCGGCGCTCTTTGACGTGTGCCGGTGTGTTCAGAAGATAGCGGCATAGTTCGCCGATATACTGGAACTGCGTCGCGCGGTATCTTACGCAGTCGTCCCAGAATTGGGTCGCGGAAAATCTGCGGCGAATGATGACGGAGCCGCCGACGGTAAGCACGGATCCGAGCGCACACACACCGCCTGCAGAGTGATAGAGCGGAAGCACGTCGTACATGCGGTCGCGCTCGGTCGATTTCATCGCGGAAGCAAACGAGTGCATCATCATTTGGATGCGCAAGTGGCTCATGTTCGCGGCTTTCGGCAGGCCGGTCGTGCCGCTGGTATAGATGTAGAAGCACTTGTCGTTCGCGGTCATGCCTTTGC
>JANNEL010000337.1:0-6180 GCA_031378595.1 Alphaproteobacteria bacterium | reverse complement strand
GTCAAGCTCATACGCCGTCTCGTAGCAGGGATACAGCCGGCCAGCCGCCCGCAGCTTGTCGGCCGCCGCATTGTGCTCACGCGCCCGCGCCGACTGCTTCGCGAACAGATCGTGTTTCAACCCAAGCCACGCAAGATCGGCATGAATGCCCTGCGCGTTCTCTTCGGTCGAACGCTCGGTATCCGTATCGTCGAGCCGCAGCAAAAACTTGCCGCCCGTCTTGCGCGCGAACAAATAGTTCGTGAGCGCCGCGCGGATATTGCCGACGTGAAGTTTGCCCGTAGGACTGGGCGCGAAGCGAACAACGGTTGTCATGGGCGTTGTATTAGCGGGTCACGTCGCGTCCCGGAAGGTATTCGTGATCGGATACCGGCGGTCGCGGCCGAAGTTCCGGCGCGTGATTTTGACACCGGGCGGCGCCTGGCGGCGTTTGTACTCGGCGATCGAGAGCAAATGCTCGACCCGCTTGATCGTGGCGAGGTCGTGCCCCCGCGCGATGATTTCCTCGACCGGCATCTCGTTCTCGACCAGGCATTCGAGGATATCGTCGAGCTTCGCATAGGGCGGCAGCGAATCCTCGTCCTTCTGGTTCGCCCGCAACTCCGCGCTCGGCGGCTTGTCGATCACCCGCTCCGGCATCACCCGGCCGGACGGTCCCAGAGCCCCGTTGGGTTTGTGCTGATTGCGCCAGCGCGACAGCGCGAACACCTGCATCTTGTAGAGGTCTTTGAGCGGATTATACCCGCCGCACATATCGCCGTAGAGGGTCGCATAGCCGACCGACATCTCCGACTTGTTGCCGGTCGTCACCACCATCGGCCCGAACTTGTTCGACAGCGCCATCAGCGTCACGCCGCGGATGCGCGATTGGATGTTCTCCTCGGACGTGTCCGGCGCGCGGCCGGCGAACGACGGCCCAAGCATCGCGCCAAACGCCTTTACGCCCTCCTCGATCGGAATGGTGTCGAGCTGCGTCCCAAGCAGCCGCGCGACATCGGCCGCGTCGTCCAAACTGTCTTTCGACGTATAGCGCGACGGCATCATCACGCAGCGAACGCGATCCTTGCCCAACGCATCGACCGCCACCGCCGACGTCAACGCCGAGTCGATCCCGCCCGAGAGCCCCAACACCACGCCCGGAAACCGGTTCTTCCGCACATAGTCGCCGAGCCCCAGCATCATCGCGTGATAAACGGACTCAAGCCCGTCCGGCACTTCCACCTTCATCCCCGGTTCGCACACCCAGCGCTTGCCCTCGCGCCGCCACTGCGTGAGCGTCAGCGCCTCTGTCCACGCCGGCATCTGTACGGCCAGACTTCGGTCGGGGTTGAGCACGAACGACGCACCGTCAAACACGAGTTCGTCCTGGCCGCCGACCTGGTTGAGATATGCGAGCGCAAGCCCACTCTCGACCACGCGCGACACGGCGATGTTGAGCCGCGTCTCTTCCTTCGTCGCCTCAAACGGCGAACCGTTCGGCACCAGCAGAAACTCGCCGCCCGTCTCCGCGATGCATTCGACGACATCGCCCTTCCAAATATCTTCGCAGATCGGCACACCGATCCGCACCCCGCGCACTTCGATCGGTCCCGGCATAGGCCCGGGCGTGAAGACGCGCCTCTCGTCGAACACGCCGTAGTTCGGCAGATCGACCTTGAACCGCACGGCCTTGACCGCGCCGCCGTCGAGACACGCGAGCGCGTTGTAAAGCTTGCCCTCCTCGACCCACGGCGTGCCGATCAACACCGCAGGGCCCGACACCGTCTCCTTCGCCAGCGCCTCGACCGCCGCCCGCGCATCGGCCTGCAACGCTGGCTTCAGCACCAAATCCTCAGGCGGATAACCGACGATGAAAAGCTCGCTGAACAGCACGATGTCCGCGCCCATAGCGGCGGCTTCCGCGCGCGCCTTACGCGCCTTCGCCAGGTTCCCTTGAACGTCCCCGACCGTAGGGTTCAGCTGCGCAAACGCGATTTTGAGTGAGGATGTCATCGTTCCCTAGCGACTTTCGCCGGCCGCATCTCTGCGAGCTCACGCTTCGTCAACTTCGGTGAGTTGCTATCGGGCGTGAACGCCGCAACAGATCGCGCGCGTTTCTCATCGAACCGCGGCACAACTTCCAGCACGCTGCCCGTAACGGTCAGCCTGCCGTCACTCCCAAATTCCGCCTTTACTATACGTTTTGTCATTCGATCGCGCAGAACTGCTCGTCGCCGGTTTTGGCTTTCGCCTTCACGCACACCGCGTCCCAGAACGGCATCATCTCGTCCTGCATCTCCTCGGCGACCCGCTTCAAGTCCGCGCCCGACATTGCAGAGCCGGACCCTGCCGCCAGCCACGCCGGCCGATATGGCGCGGCCGGACACATATTGCCACCCGTAATCCGTTTCGCGCATGCCGTTGAGCGTAGTTCATTGTAGCGCGCGACCACGCCTTGCAGCCGCCGCAACGCATCGCCCTCGGCCGAAACCTCGCCATCGCGCAGCGGCGCACCGAACAGCTTCAACCCGGCGTGGACCTGATCCTGCATGACCTCCACCCGGCCGACCGCAATGTCGGCCTCGGTGCGCGCGAACATGTCGCTCTCGGCGACCGGTTGCTGCGTCTTAGGGGAATCGTCGCACGCCGTGAGCAGTCCCACGGATAGGATCAGGATCACGCTGGTGCGCATGGTTCGCCTCGCGGTGTTCACACCGCAGCTTTCACCGCCTTGACGACGCGGTCAATCTGCCCGTCGCTCAAATAAGGGTGCATCGGCAGGCTCAAAACCCGCTGGGCCAGCTTCTCGCACACCGGCAACCCACCCTTCGGTGCATAGGCCGCGAACGCCTTATGCTGGTGCAGCGCCTTGAAGTAGTAGATCGAGGACGGTACCCCCGCATCTTGCAGCGACTTCATCACCGCGTCGCGGTTGTCGACCATGATCGTGAAAAGACCCCAGGCGTTCTGACTGCCGGCCGGCACATGCTGCATCTCGACCGCGTTGCCGATCTCTTGGCGGTAGCGCTGTGCGATCCGTTCGCGCGCCTTCATTTCGTCGCCGAAAACCGTGAGCTTCGAGAGCAGCACGGCGCACTGCACGGAATCCAACCGGCCGTTCACGCCGACACGGATCGATTCCTTCTTCTGCGTATCTGTTCCATGCCAGCGAATGGAAGACCAGCGGTCGAACCGCGCCGCGTCGTCGGTCAGCATCGCACCGCCGTCGCCGTAACAGCCCAGCGTCTTCGACGGATAAAAGCTCAACGTCGTCATATCGGTGAGCGCACCGATCTTGGCGCCGCCCTGCCCGCCGCCGAAACTCTGCGCCGCATCCGCAAGCACAAGCATGCCGTACTTCTTCGCGATGCGGTTGATCGCGGCGTAATCGGCCGGCAGACCGTAAAGATCGACGGCAATAATCATCCGCGGCTTCAGCTTACCGTCGCGTTTCACCGCTTCGATTTGCGCCTCAAGATGCCCCACGTCCATGTTGCACGTATGCGCATCGACATCGACGAAGACCGGCGTCGCCCCCGCGATCAGCACCGCATTCGCCGTCGCGTTATATGTAAAGCCTGGAATGAAGACGGCATCGTGCGCCTTCACATCCTCGCCCATGAGCGCGATCACAAGCGCGTCCGTACCACTCGCGACCGCAAGCCCATGCTTGGCCCCGGTGGCCGCGGCCAGCGCCGCCTCAAGCTCGCCAACTTCCGGTCCGCCGATGAACGCGCCGTGATCCAGAATCTTCTGCCAGCGCTTCTCTATATCCGCACGAAGCATCTTCTTCGGCGTTTCGAGATCGAAAAAACGGATCGGGCCCGCGTCCGCCTGCGCGGAGCGGGTTGTGCCATTCGTTGCTTCAGGCATGAGCCAGTCTCTTCTGCGGCAGCCTTGCGGCGTCCAGGATGGAGAGCGCGGTTTCCAGCGCCCGGCGCGCCTCGCGCGGCGCAATCGAAGCGGGCAGTCCCTGGCGAACGGAGCGCACGAACTGCGCCACGCCATGACCAAGCGGATCGGCCGACGGGCACGGCAACCCGGACCCGCTGGTCGACGCGCTGCCAAGCGCCTTCAGCTTACGCGGCGTCGAATTCGTCATCTCGCGCGTCAGGAAATCGATGTAGACCTCGCCGTCCGGATACACGACCCGCATGAAGCGTTTGCGCGCCTCGGCCATGCGGCTCGCGAATAGCTCGACTTCCATGCCGTCGGCCAAGGTGATCGTCGCCGAAACCTCGTCCGACCGCGCGCTGACAAACCGCTCGCTCGCGTTCAATGTTGCGATCGGCGCCGGATTCAATTGATGCACCAAATCGATGTCGTGGATCATGAGGTCGAGTACGACGCTCACGTCCGTGTTGCGCGGGCTGAACGGCGAAGCCCGATGGCACTCGATCTTCAGCGGCTTCACGTTGCCGTCGAACAGGCCCAGATGCTTCATCACGAAGCGCTCTTGATGCCCTGTGTGCAGCACCACGCCGCGCTGTTCGGCAAGCCGGATAAGCGCATCCGCCTCGCGCAAGTTCGCAGCCAGCGGCTTCTCGACAAACACGTGCTTGCCCGCGTTCAACGCACCGACACCGATCTCGCCGTGAAAACGCGCGGGCGCCGCAATCGTCACGATCTCGACATGCGGAAGGATCGAACGCCACCCGGGATACGCGGTCACCATGAAGTCGTTGGCCAGCGTCTGCGCACGCGCGATGTCCGCGTCCGCAATGCCGATCAGCTTCACGCCCGGCGTGCTCGCATACTTCTGCGCATGCAGCCGCCCGAAGGCGCCGGCCCCGATAACGCCCGCCTTGATCTCGCGATGTCCGTCCGAAAGTAAGCTCACGATAGTTCCGCCGCTCAACGCAACCCACACGTGCGCGGATGATGTCCGCATCCGCCGCCCCACGCCACAGGCAGGCATGCCGCACTGCATCAAGAAATATTGCAGGGTTGTCACGGCGGGGTCGCAGGACCCGACGGCATAGCCAGGCGGCCGGGATGGTTGATAGTGTTGTCCCCAAGGTGGGCGGCGGAATTTCCACTCCAGTTGTTCCGGACACGACATTGCTGTCCTTTGCTAAGATGCCGACCTGATAGCCCAAAGCCGAGGTGCGATGGACTACGACCAACCACCATGCCCGACACTTACGACCTGGGCCGCAAACCGCCGGAAGGCGTTTTGGATATGTGGATGGATCGCGTTGCGATTACCGTCGCGGCGCGCAACATCACAGCGATTGTCGATCTCGGCTGCGGAACGGGCCGTTTCAGCGAGCTTCTGGCGCGACGCTTCCACGCCAACGTCATCGGCGTCGATCCGTCCACAAAGATGCTGGCGCAAGCGAAGGCGAAGCCACGGTCCGAGCGCGTCACGTTCATGAGCGGCACCGGCGAACGAATTCCTTGCGCGGACGCAAGCGCCGATCTGATCTTCGCATCGATGGCTTTTCATCATTTCGCCGCGCCCATCGACGTGGCGAAGGAGTGCGTCGCGTGCTGCGCCACGGCGGCATCGTCTGCATACGAAACAGCACGCGCGGGCGATCTTCACCCTACGAACAATACTTCCCGAACTATGCCAGCACACTCGATGCGCTGCCGGCTGCTCGGGACATCATAGATGCGTTCAAGGCCGGCGGCTTCACGTTACGCCGGCACGATGTCGTCCCGCACATGATGGCGCAAAATGCCAAAGACCTCGCCGAAAAAGCCGCATTCCGAGCGGACTCGACGTTGATACGCCTATCGGACGAAGACTTCGCGCAAGGCCTGGCCGCGATGCACGCGGCCGCCAGATCATCATCCGAACCCGCGATGATCGACATCGACCTCTTTACCTTTGAGCAGAGCTGACGCGCTAAAGGGCGTCGATCGCCTCCCTTCGCAGCGCCGGGCGTGCGCCGGCTCGGATGCGGCGCACACGACCCAGCCTAGCGCGACCCGGGCCATCCGGCGTCCGTGGCGTACTTGTCGTTTTCGGTAATTGTCCCAACGCGAAAACCCGTCACTCGCTTCGTACGCAAGCTCTGCTCAAGCGCATCGAGCCCCGGCTGCCACGCCGGATAGCTCGACCGGTCGGCGGCGTGGGGCAAAATCTTGGCGACGGGCGTGCCGTTCTTGGTAATCACGATCGTCTCGCCGCGCTCGGCCGCGGCGATGACTTGCGAGAAATATTGCTTCGCTTCCCGGACGCTCAATTCACGC
>JANNEL010000270.1:0-1680 GCA_031378595.1 Alphaproteobacteria bacterium | reverse complement strand
CGCGAGTTGGACAACTGATCGCGACACGCTAGTCGCGCGCACGGACAATCGCCCGCGCCGCGTGAACCGCTGTCGCAAACGTCGCCTGTAAAAGGTACCCGCCGGTCGGCGCCTCCCAGTCCAGCATCTCGCCGACGGCGTAGACGTTCGGCAACGCGCGCAGCATCAGGTTCTCGTCCAAAGCATCGAGCGGTATGCCGCCGGCTGTCGAGATTGCGCGTGCGATAGGCGCGGTGCCAGCGAGCGATAGCGGGGCGGATTTGATTTGCGCGGCCAGCCCGTGTTCGTCGGCGCCGAGGGTCGCGCCGTGCGTCTCCCGTAGGAGATTGACCGCGATAGGCGGCAGGGCGAGCGTTTTGCGCAAAAAGGTCGACAGGCTGTCGCCGCCGCGCGGGCGCGAGAGCTTGGCGGCGATGTCGGCACGTGTCATGTCCGGGCGCAGGTCGACGTAGACGGTCACGCGGCCTTCGCTCGCAATCGCATCGCGCAAAGGCGCGGACAGTGCGTAGACGGCGCCGCCCTCAACGCCTGTGCGCGTGATCATCGCCTCGCCGCGAACCGTGCGGCCCCCGAACGTTAGCGCGATACCCTTTAGCGGCTCACCCTCGAAGCGCCGGAACGGCTCGCTCCACGCGGCGGTAAAGCCGCAATTCGAAGGACGCAATGGCGCCACCGGAACACCACGCGCACGGAGGATCTCAGCCCACGCACCGTTCGACCCGAGTCGTGGCCAACTCGCGCCACCAAGCGCCAAGATCGTCACATCGCACTCGACATGCACCGGCACGCCATCGTGCACGAATGCAAGTCGTCCATCCGCGTTCCAGCCGCGCCATTCATGCCGCGTCTTGATCGTGACGTTCTGCGCCGCCAAGCGCGCGAGCCACGCGCGCAACAACGGCGATGCCTTCATCGTCTTCGGAAACACTCGCCCGCTGCTGCCGACAAATGTCGGCTGCCCTAGCACTTCCGCCCAAGCGATCAACGCTTCCGGCCGATACGCCTCCAAGATCGGCCGCAAACGCGCCGCAGCCGCGCCATAGCGCGTGACCAACCGCTCGAACGGCTCCGAATGCGTGAGGTTCAGCCCGCCCCGGCCCGCGATCAGCAACTTTCGCGCAACCGACGGCATGCGGTCATAGACGGTGACGGTAAGGCCGGCGGCGCTGAGCAGCTCGGCCGCCATGAGCCCGGCAGGTCCCGCACCAACAATGGCAACTTCGGAAATCACGCTCTTAGGCCCCGCAAGTCAGCAATTATTCCCAAGCCCACGCGACCCCGCCTGACCATCATGTCGTACCAACATTGAAGAGCTTTACCATGGACGACGACAAAACATACGAGCGCTTGCTCACGAAGGCCAAAGCAGCCGTGATAGGGCTGATCGCGCTGGCGATCACGATCGGCGTCGCGCTCGCCGTGTTGCGCCCAAGCGATGCGAGCGCTGCCAGCGACGATGCGAGAATCGTCGCGGACATAGACACGCGCTATCAGCTCGCCGTGAAGCAAAACGACTCGGCCACCATGGACCACATCCTGCACGACGGATTTACGCTGGTGAACGGCATGGGCGCAGCGTTCACCAAAGCCGACCTGCTGAAAGCTGCGCACGAAAGGACGTTCATCTACGAGCTGCAGGACGAAGAGCCAGGCACACAGATTGTCCGTCTTTACGGCGAC
>JANNEL010000255.1:0-7298 GCA_031378595.1 Alphaproteobacteria bacterium | reverse complement strand
GGCGGGCAGGGGAAGTCGCGCTCAAGCGTCTTTTGCGCGAGCTGTGCGGCGGGCAGGTTCAACAAGCTTAGGTTCGTGTCGCCGAAATTTACGATGCGCGCCGCAAGTTCGCGGAACGAGATGAAGTCCGGCATGCGAACGCAGGCTTCTTTCGATGACATGGGCAAGCCTTTCACCATTGCATCTCTGCGCGCATCTTCACGCGCAAGCAGAGAGACCGCAAAGCCTTGCAAGAACGTGCGGCAAACGTGTGGCGCTCTAGCGTTGTCGGGGTTTTCGATCGCCGCGTAGGTGCGGCAGGCTTGGACAAGGTCGCGGCCGGTTCTGATTTCAGCGGCGTTTGCTGTGCTCGCGGCGAGTAGCACGGCGGCGAGAATTGCGGCTCGGCGCATTTGGCGGCTTCCTTTCAACGGGTCCCCATACCCGGCCTAGCGTAGGGCGTGCTAGTGATTTGGACAACTGCCCTCCAGGACGCGCCGCACATGTTCGATGCCGCCATACGACCGTATATGAACAAACCGCTGGAGGCGGCGGCCAAGCAAGCCGTGGCGCTGGGCGTGAGCGCCAACATGGCGACGGCTCTTGGGTTTGCGCTCGGTATTGCGGCGGCGGCATTTATCGCCGGGGAGTATTATTGGGTCGGGCTCGGGCTTCTGCTCGTCAGCCGGTTTATGGACGGACTTGACGGTGCGATCGCGCGGTTGACACGATTGACGGATGTCGGCGGGTTTTTGGATATCACGCTCGACTTCATCTTCTATGCGGCCGTGGTGTTTGCATTTGCGCTGGCGGCGCCCGAGCGCAATGCGCTTGCGGCTGCGTTCTTGACCACGAGTTTCATGGCGCCGGCATCGACGTTTCTCGCCTACGCGATCTTTGCGCAGAAGCACGGGATTACGACCGAGATACGCGGTGCGAAGTCGCTCTACTATCTGGGCGGGCTGACCGAGGGGTTTGAGACGATCATTACGCTCTGTCTCATGTGCGTGATTCCGACGTGGTTTCCGGTGATCGCGGTCGTGTACGCGATCATGTGCTGGATCACGGGCGGCACGCGCATCGCGGTTGCTCTGCAGACGTTCGGCGAGAAGGCGGCGCCCTGATGTTCGAACCCACGCCCGTGCAAACGGCGATCGTCGATGGTATCGGGCGTGTCTGCGCGAAGTACGACGACGCGTTCTGGCTCGCGCGCGACAACGACCACCGGTTTCCGGAAGAGTTCGTGCGCGACGTCGCGGCGGCCGGGTATCTGGGTATCGCGATGCCGGAGAGCGTGGGCGGTGCCGGCCTCGGCGTGACGGAGGCCGCGCTGATGATGCACACGATTGCACGCTCCGGCGCGGGCATGACGGGTGTTTCGGCCGTGCACGTGAATATTTTCGGGCCGCATCCGGTCGCGGTGTTCGGCACGGACGAACAGAAGGCGCGGATGTTGCCGCCGTTGATCCGCGGCGAGACGCGCTGCTGCTTTGGCGTGACGGAGCCGGATGCGGGGCTCGATACTTCAAGCCTCAAGACGCGCGCTGAGCGGTCGAACGACGGCTGGGTCGTGAATGGACGCAAGATGTGGACGACGACGGCGCAGACGGCGACGCATATTCTGCTGCTGGCGCGCACGTCGTCCAAGGGCAAGAAGGCGACCGATGGCTTGAGCTTGTTCTACACGCCGCTCGACCGCGCATATGTCGAGGTGCGCGAGATCCCGAAGATGGGGCGGCATGCGGTCGACACGAACATGGTGTTCATCGACGGACTGCCTGTGCCTGCGAACGATCTCGTCGGTGAGGAAGGGAAGGGCTTCGACCATTTGCTGCATGCATTCAACCCGGAGCGTATTCTGGTGGCGGCGGAGGCGATCGGCATCGGTCAAGATGCGCTTGCGCGCGCCGCGACGTACGCGCGCGAACGCGTGGTGTTCGGTCGGCCGATCGGGCAGAACCAGGCGATCCAGCATCCACTTGCGCGTGCTTGGGCCGAACTTGAGGCGGCGTGGCTCATGACGCTGAAAGCGGCTGCGCTCTACGATGCGAAACGGCCGTGCGGCATCGAAGCAAACGCCGCGAAGTACCTTGCCGCGGAAGCCGCGTTCCGGGCCTGCGAGACTGCGGTGATGACGCATGGCGGCATGGGTTATGCGCGCGAGTTCCACGTCGAGCGGCTGTTTCGCGAAGTCATCATCGCGCGGATCGCGCCGGTGAGCCGCGAGATGATCTTGAATTTCCTGGCGGAGAAAGCGTTGGGGCTGCCGAAGTCGTATTGAGGCTTAGGCGACGAGACGCTTCGAGAGCGTTAGCGCCGCCTGGCGCCGCTGGCGAATTGATCCGGTCTTTGTGATCTTGCGCAACGCTTGGCGTCCGACGGTATCCAATTTTTCTAGTGCTTCGCTGGCGCGGAAGCGGACCCACCATTGCTCGTCGTCGACGAGTGGAACGATCTGCGGGACCAGCTCGTAGAGGCCGAGCCTGCCTGCCGTGTCGGCGGCCGTTGCGCGCACGAACCAGTTCTCGTCGCGCAGAGAGAGCGCGACCGCTTCGCGCGATTTCGGACTGGCGTGCTTGCCAAATGCGCGCAACACGGCGGCGCGCAAGTCCGCTTCGGGTGCCGCGACCAGCCTCTCGATTGCTGCGACGTGGCAGCCGTTGCCGGTGGCTGCCAGCGTTTCGACCGCCTTCGCACGAATGAGGGGATGCAGCGACTTCTGCCGGGCGGCCGCGACCACCGCGCTCGGCTGCTGCTCACAGTAGTGACGCAGGATTGGTTCCAAACGCGCAGGCGCGCAGCGGCCATGGAATGCGACGGTGCGAAGCAATTCGCCGAGCGGGGGCGCGGCGTTGATTTCAATCAGGCTGCTTGCTGCTGACAGCCGTACATCCAGGCTTTTGTCGCGAAGTGCGCGTCGCAACGCGGTGCGCGTTTCGGGCGATGGGAAGAAGCGAAGCGCGTCGGCTGCGGTAATGCGTTTTGCCTGCTTCGACCAACGCAGGGCACGGCGTAGGCGCTTGTCAACCCTGCGGCGGTTCATCAAATCGACCAGTTGCTCACGGTCCAAGGCCGCCTCAATGGCCGGGTCTTCTTCCTTTGCTGCGATGTAGGCGATCGGCTTCGCTCGCAACGCTTCGCTCGACGCCGCTTGGTGGCGCGAGCGGTGTAGACGGATGACGCGCGCAAAGAGGTTCATGATGGTTGCAGCCGGTAAGAGAGAAGGAACGATCCGCTTTGGTGGCCGTGCAAATGCGGGCGTAAGCTGTTGACGCGTGCGACCGATCCGTCGAAGCGCGCGAGGCGCAGGCCAACGTCGCGTGCGTCCTTGCGTACGGCGATGGGAAGGGCTTGCTGCTTGAACTGGCTCGCCAACTCTATCACGTCCTCGCGCTCAGGATGCCTGCGCAGCAAGCGCTTCGTACGTGTTTGGGCGTCCAGCTTGCGGCCTTGAAACAGATCGACGTAGGCGAGCGCTATGTCGACCTCGACGAAGTCCGGCGCCAAGCGCTGCGCGCGACGCAGCTGCCGCTCGGCGGCATCGACGCGCCTGGCTGCCATAAATGCGAGCGCGAGCTCTAAGCGAATGTCTGCGTTGGTAGGATTGCGGGCGGCCGCGAGCGACAACAGAACGACCGCCGCATCCGGACTTCCGCCTTTACGCTCGGCGACGCCGCGGTCGTAGAAAGCTTGCGCCGTCGGTTGCGATTCAGGCGCACGGTCGGTGCGTGCGGCCGCCGGGTCGAGCGCGATGACAAGCGTTGCGGCAATGAAGATGATCCACAAAACGACATGCCGCGAGTAATGGCGCATTGGAAAGCCCGAGAGTGGCGCTAATTGCAAACGAGAGTGCACGCGCTGAAAGTCGCGGCGTTGCAGTTAAGGCATAGTTGCAATGCGCCGATCGAATGAGGCGTCGCCCGCGCGGGGTCAGAGTGAACTTGTCTCGATCGATGCGGGGCCCAAGCGTAAAGTCAGCGCGGCGGCCTTGGGGATGGCTCAATCTCCCTTTCGGCCGCCGCGCGCGTCAAGCACCGGACCTCAATTCGGCCACGGGGTTCGCCACCGACCCTTGGTCCGCCGCTCGCCGATTGTGCCGTCCACATGTGGACGAACAGCCTTGAATTGGGCGCGTGCGGCAGCGGCTCGGAGGCCAAATTCCTTGCAGCTGCCGCACGCGAAACGACATCCGACCGCTTCCTGGGCAAATGTTGGAAGCGCGTACGTTGCCTCTTCTTCGAGCGCATGCCGGCCAGGCGCCGCGCTCCAAATCATCATCGGCGTTTGTTTCCAGCGTTCAAGGACGAATGGGTTAGCAAGTTGCAAACGCGATTGCAGGGTCGGAGTCGCTATCAAGCCACCTGACGCGAGGCTTGTTTAGGGGGGCGGCCTTTCGGCAAAGGACCGACACGGCGGCCCAGCGCCTGTGCGATGTCATGCTTGAACTGGTCGCGGCCAAGCGCCCAGCCGCCGTTCGTCGCTGCGCGTAGGGCTACGATGAACTCTTCGTCGAGCTTCACGTCGCATAGGGCTTGATAGGCTTGCTGGCGCTCCTGGTCGGTGGCGCCGAGATTGCGGTACATGGCGTGGGGAGTGACCAGCGCATCGTGTTCGCCGTAGGCGTTGGCGCGATAGCTCGACCATTGGTAGTCGCGCGGGTGTTTGACGATGTTCGAGCGCACCGGGTTCACTTCGATGTAACGGCTGCACGGCAGGAAGCAGGTTTCGGTGTCAATCATGGCTGCGCGATAACGCCCTTCCCACATCGTGCCGGAGCGCCCATAGGACCAGTTCACGTGGCGGACATAGCGCCGCCCTAGCGACTGCATTGTCTTGGGCAAGCTGTCCTCGTCGCGTGGCGTGACGAGCAGGTGCACATGGTTCGGCATCATGACGTAAGCGTGGATCGCACAACCGTTCACAACCGAGGCCAGGTGCAGCCAGTCGCGATATCGCGCGTAATCGTCGGGTGCGAAGAAGATCGGCCGACGATCATTGCCGCGTTGAATCACGTGCAACGGCTGCTCCGGGAGGAAAATTCGACCTAGTCGCGCCATGCGTGTGCCTCTCCAAGCGATTCGCGCATGAGTGTTTGCATAGACGACCGATCAATCCAGATGAGATAAGTCTACTCTGACCCCAACATTGCTTAGGACAGTTTGCTCGACACCCTGTCACTATCGTCATGCGCGCTTAGTGCATATTCAATATTCACGCCATGAGGGTGTGGTTCGGCTGCACAGAGGGAGCTTGCGCTGCGCAACCCAATACGATCTGCATATTGTTGCGTTTCGCGATGGCGCGCAGCGACGTACGGTTGTCTGCCTTGAGTGGTTTGTTTGCGCCACCCTGGGTGTGAGCCGCGCCGGCGCGAGCGAGCGATATTTCACTTGGGTTATCGTGCGCATCGGAAACGCGATGCACATCACACATACCTGCGACCGCTTCGCGTGTTCGAAATCTGCGAGCGCCACATCGGTAGTGCAGTCGGTCCTGTAACTAGCGTCATTGCTGTTCGTCGGCATGTCACGATTGTCGATCGGGTAAGTTCACCGGCAGGGCACGAAACAAAACGATTTTCATGCGCTTGTGATGCGCTGACCCCACAGCGAGGCGACATAGGAAATCCGGAACCAACATAACTTCGTAAGCGTTAACTCAGATCGAACACCGTACTCAACCGGCAAGCGTATTTCGAGGCGATGGGCTGCCACCTGAAACAGCTTGTCGACATTGGGTGCGATCCATACCAAGATCGATCAATCGGATTCATACTTTGCGCGCTCGACTAAATGATCGCGGTCGCTACGCGGTTGCCAACATCAGCGAGACTGCAGACGCTGGAGCTGGGTTTCGCGTCGACCTTGCCCTGCGGGACTTCGTGCGGCGGCTGGACGAAGCCCCTTTGCGCGAAGAAATGGGTAAATCTTTGTCTCTACTTGGCGCGCTCTTTCAGATGCCTCACGTTTACTTGATGGAGCGCAACGAAGGCGGGCTGGTGGAAGTTCGTCTCATTGCGCCGTCGAACCAGCGGCGTGTCGCGAACGCCCTCGCCACGCCTCCTCTGGCGAATGTGTTGGCGTTGTCCAAAGACCCGATATCGCTGAGCGATTTGGCGGGCGTATTGGGGGCTGACTGGCGTCGCCCGCACGAGCTTGAGGGTGTCGAGGCCGTCGCCGTCAACGTCGAACCATCGCCGAAGGTCAACCTCCATGTGATCTTTTTCGGCCGGCAAGGCGTCGTTAGCGGCGTCTCTAAGTCCCTGCTTTTTCTTGGAACCTATTTGGCGGCGCATCGTGCCACCGGCGCGGGCGGACGGCCGGATGGGTCGCGCGCATTGACGAGCCGCGAGCGGCAGATTCTCGATCTTGCAAAGAACGGACTGACCGATCCGAGAATCGGCAAGATGTTGGGCATCGCGACGCGGACGGTTCGTTTTCACCTCGGCAACGCAATGCGGAAGGCGGGGGCTGAGACGCGTGCACAGCTGATCGCCAAATCCAGTCAAAGAGCCTTGAAGTGATGTCACTATGATCGAAGCTTTGAATTCATACGTGGAAGCTAGCTTTGCGGCACTCTCAAAAGCTCAGCTGACGTCGAGTTATTCGAGGCTTGCAGCCGACATAGGCTATTCGGGAACCTTTATCTTTGACTCGGCGAAGTTAGACGCGGCCTTTGCATCGTCGATCGTTTTTTCGACGCTGCACAAGCCGATACTGACTGCGCTCGACGCAAAGGCGCCCATTGTGAACCATCCGCTGACGCAGATGGCAGGTGAGATCGACTCGCCCTTTAATGTGCATGATGCATGCGAACGATTGGGCCTTTCGGAGCGGGACATGCGTCAGGGTTTTCCCGAACCCATTCAAGATGCGCAGTTGATGGTTTTTCCCGTTCACCGCCTGGGTAGGCTGGCGTTGCTCGTCGGCTGCAGCGGTGCCAATCCCGATCAAACCGCGGCTGGACGGGCGCTGCTTCATACGGGCGCGCACGTTCTTTACGACCGGTACAAGTCGATAACCGAAGGGTCTCTGCTACCGCGGCGCCAGGCCGACTGCCTGTTCTGGGCGGCCCAGGGCAAGACCTACGCCCAGATCGGTGAGATTCTGGGCCGTTCGACGCGAACCGTTCGTGCCGATCTAGCGAAGGCCAAACTTGCTCTCAACGCGCGCACGAAAGGTGAGGCTATCGCCAAGGCTATGGAGCGCAGCAGCGATTGACTCGCGGCCTCATGCGACCGCGCGGTTCAACTTGCCGCCGATGATTTCCCTTGCTTCGCGGACGATGCGGTCGACGAGTTCTTTGCACGACGGGATGTC
>JANNEL010000494.1:0-3679 GCA_031378595.1 Alphaproteobacteria bacterium | reverse complement strand
CGAGATCGTTCGAATGATCGTTGCCGGATTGATGCTGCTGATCGGCACCGCATTGGTGCTTGGCATAATCGGCACGTAGTGCCACCAATCGGTGTTGCAGTGGTGCGCGTGTTCCAGGGGGATGCGGGGGGTGTCTCCCCTCCCCCCTTGGGTCAGAGCGTGGGTGTGGACACGTTCTAAGAGAGAGCACGCAGCCTTTGTGTATAAATTCTCATATTGTTGACTTAAGGCCTTGGCGTTTGCGGTTCGTCACCCCATCCTATCGTCTGCGCCTTCTTCCCCGGCCTCCGCCATGGCGGACGCAGGTTTATCGTGCGCGTCTATCTCTCAAGTCGCTCGGGGTTGCGCTCTTCTTAAGAAGGGGGAGGGGAGGGTACCCCCGTACCCCTCCGGAACACGCGCACCACCGCAACACCGACGGGTGGCACTACGTGCCGATTATGCCAAGCACCAAGGCGGTGCCGATCAGCAGCATCAAGCCGGCAACGATCATTCGAACGATCTCAACCGTTGCTTTCTTCAGATAGCGCGCTCCCAAGTAAGCGCCGGCGAAGGCTGCCAGTGTTCCGACGACGATCAATTCGCCCTCGTGCCGTGCGAGTGCCAAGTCCGTGCCGGAAAACGTCAGCGCGTATATGGGCAATCGCGATAGGTCGACCAGGACTGCGATTAAGACGCCGGTCGGGATGAAGCGAGCGGGTTCAAGACCGCTCTTCAACAGGAACATCGACCGGAATGCGCCTTGTTGTCCGGTGAGCCCGCCCACGAACCCAGTGAACGCGCCGCCGATCGCCATGAAACGCGGTGGCGCGGCAAGGCGTTGAAACCAGGGCTGAAGCTCCAAGATGGCGAAGGCGATCATCACAAGTCCGATAACGACGCTGGCTGCGGTCGGCGCGAATATGGTGCCAAACGCAGACCATTGGAAAATGGCAGCCGTGCTTCCCAATTGCGACAGAACCCACGCACCCAGGACCGCGAAGGGAATAGCCGGAAGACCGAAGCGCAAGACCGTCGGCCAATGGGCTTGGCGCCCCAAGAGGCCGCCCTTGAATAGATTGTTCAACAGGTGGACGACGGCCGTGGCGGCGACCGCTATCGGCACCGGGAAGAAGAGCGCGAACGCCGGCAAGAGGATCGTGCCAAGCCCAAAACCCGAATAGAGCGTGAGGCCGGACGCGAGAAACGCCACGAGCCCGATGATCAGAAAATCCAAGCTCATGAACCAAAGTTGAACTGTAGGAATATTTGCGCCAGCGTTTCAGGGCCGCCTCGATCCGTGTCCCGGACCGTGCGTCCAATCGACCCGAGCAACTGAACGTGATCGTTGATGGCGTAAGCCGCCCCGATATTCGCTGTTAGACCGTAGTCTCGCCATGAATCAGGCGGGGCCGAACCGTTTAACTCGATTCCGACCGTGAGTGCAGGTGTCAACGGCCGTTGCACTGCCACCCCATAAATGACTTGGTCGCTGATGCTGTTACTCGTAGCCCACTGGTAGCCAAATTCGCCGAAGGTGTAGTAGTCGCCAAACGTCTTGCCAATCTGAACGGGCAGCCTGTAGCGCCAGACCCCATCGCCAAGACCGTCGCGGTTGCTTGCCGTCGGGAACGTGACGTTGGGCGCAATCGACATTGCTGGTTGCCAGCCGCTCGCGTCTTCCTCAAGAAAGCGCCACTTGAATTTGACATCAGTATCGGCGAAGCCGCTTTCGGATGGTCCTCCAACTGGGTCGATCCGCTTCTCGGCCAAGGTCATATTCAGTTTGAAAGTCGGGACAATCGTGTAGTTGAGATCAAGCGCGCCGGTCTCAATGATCCCGTTGACGTTGCTTTCATAGCTCGCTTGCGGACGTACCTCCCAACCTTGCGCCACGAAGCCAGGATCATCCGTAAGGAACGGCGCGCCTGCACGCGCTGAACTGGCGTGAAAGATCGCAGGCGCGGATAGCAACGCCAAAAGCCAAAGGACTTGCCCCTTATCGCGCGCGGCCCGCCGCTTCGTGTACATGTTCAGATAGACGATGAGGCCGGTAACGCTCAGAATCACCAGTCCAAGTCCCCACAAAATGCCCATCACGACACCCGGTTCACCAAGAATTTCGCCGCTATGAATTCGGAGGAAAAGCGACTCCCGCTCGTAAGCTTCGTCGCTTATCACCTTGCTGCTTTGCGCGTTGACGATGATTCGGCGGCCCGGCTCGCCGGGCATCGTGACAACACCTTCCGGCGTATTGCCCGCAAGACGCAATTCGACCGACGCAATGCGCTCATTAGGCGCAGCGACGCGGGCGGCATCGAGCGTGCGCGCCAGCATCGCCGCAAAGGCATCCTTAGCCGTCGAAGTCGTGAAAGTGCCGCTAAAGGTTTCCCCTGCTTCCTCCTCTTCGTCGCCGGTCAACTTCTGGACTTGAAGAATGACGCCGGTTGCCGCGACCACGAAGAGAAAAATCGCAGCAAAGATGCTGACCCAGCGATGAATTTTCCGCATCTCAAACTGCATGCCTATTTGCCCTTCGGTTCTTCATGGTCGATTCCTTCCGCGGCGTAAACGGCGGCGGCAAAGGCAGAGCGAGCAGCATCGCATTGCTTCAAAGTTCCCTCCGCTTTGCGTTTGTGCCCGCCGGGAAAGAAATCCCGCGCCGTAATCTTTTGAAGCCAAGCCGATAATTTCGCGAAATCGTCGTCGATCTCTTCAAGCTCGGCGAAAGTGAATTTCTTGAGTTTCCGCTCTTTGACAATCTCGGCGAAGAAGGCGGCAGAGCGGTCTTGAAACTCGTCATATTCGCGGGCGCGATCGGCTGTGAATTTTTGCTTGATGGCAGCAGCGTCGCCCGCGACCTCGGCCCCCAAAAGGAGGGACGCTTGTCCGCCTTGGCTGCGGACGGTTTTGATGATTTCCAGGAACAAGCGCTTGTGAGTGCCGTTTGCGGGCAGCACCCAGACTCCATTCATAAGACTTGCAGCGCCCGCCGTACGAAGCCGCCGCCAAAGCGACACTCGCGCACTCGATGGGGAGGCGGGCAACTGCGCTAAAAAGACAATCCAAGCTTGCCCTTTCGAAGTGCGAGTCACTGTCATTGGCCCGACACTACATTCGCGCCGGAATTGATGCAACATGTGTTGCATCAACGGCGCAAATCGAGCCGTTGGACATCTCCGACGCGACGGCCTAATGACGGGAAATGTTATCGCGAGTTCGAGCGTGGTCCCGGGCGATCAAGAGAGATGTCATCGCGTAGCGGTTCGCCGCACGTGACCTGCGTACGCTGTTAGCCCCATAGACCTCATTCCACGGGGGAGGGGACCCAAGTATCCCTCCGGAACACGCGCCTCACCGATTGGGATACGTGCCGCCCTTCCACTTCGTGCGTGATCGTGAGGCGTTCCCGTCGCGGAGAGTTGCTAGGCCTGGGAGCGTCGGCATTCTGCCGGCCTTACTGAATCTTCGCCGCTCAAGAAGAGCCGGCAGGGTGGCGGCGCTCCCGGGCCTAGCGGACGATTTCCATTTTGATGGGGCCTTCGGCGCGGCCGTGGATGAATTGGTCCACGTAGGGGTTGCCGGAGTTGTCGATGTCTTCCTTGCGGCCGGACCAGATGATCTTGCCTTTGTAGATCATCGCGATCTTGTCGGCGATTTTGCGCGCCGAGACCATGTCGTGGGTGATGGAGAGCGTGGT
>JANNEL010000233.1:0-1815 GCA_031378595.1 Alphaproteobacteria bacterium | reverse complement strand
GATTTGGGTGAGCTCGTCGTCTGCGGCGTGAGCGGGCATCGCCGCGCATAAGCCCAGCGCCAAAGCGCCCAGCGCAATTGCCTTTTTGGTCATGAGAGAACTCCAATGGATCGTATGGATGCGATGCGGCCCGCGCTTCTCGCGCGTGCCTATCGCTAGATGGCAACGTCGATCGTTAGAGGCTTGGTGGTGCGCGGCTTCGCCAATTGGCCGCTATGCGTTCCGCTCTGGGAACGGCTGGTGTGAACACGGTGCGCGTTGCGCTCGTGTTCGGGATGATCGGTGTGGCGGCAGTGCCGGCGAGCGCCGCGCCGCAAACACTGGCTGCGTGGAACAGCGGGCAATTCGCTTGATCGTGCAGCGGCGCTTTGCCGGGCGTTCCCAAATCCGCGGAGACAACGACTGTGCCTTCATGGGCAGAGGCAGCGGCGAAGTGGAAGTGCGCGCGGGTTGCGGCGAACTGCAGCACGAATGCTGCGAGTACAAACCAGACTGCTGCCCTGGCGCGGCTGGCGCGCAGAGCCCGCCGCAATGGCTGGAGGCCGGAACCGTACATGGGATAAGGCTACACGCGGGCGGTCGATTGAGGCAAACGAATCCTCATCGTGGCCCCCGAAAGGGCTCAGTTCAGCGGTTCGTGCGGGGCGCGTTTGGTGCGGCGGAGTTCCTTGATCGCCTCGCCGATCGACCACCACAGGCTGATGCCGGCCGGGTCGCCTTTGCGGATCATTGCATTTTGATAACGCGTTGCTTCGCGCAGCGCTTTCTCGCCGTGACCTTCGATGAGGCGCCAGGCGGAGCGAGTGATGTCGGGGTCTGGATTGAAGTGGGGGCGTTTCGTCATAGCGTGCAAACCATGCATCGCTCCGACATGAAGCACTACAGACTGGCGGTCGAAGCGTGATTCAACAACGCAACTTTCAGGCGTCAGTTAAGAGACGTACCAGAAGCTAATTGCGACTTGAGCGTGCGTTAACCTGGCGATTTTCCCCTGCGCGCTTGGCCGGGTCAGAGCGGTGCGCGTGTAAATGGAATCGCAAGCTGACCCCAGAACGTCGCCGGCATCGGTTGATGGATGCCGATATCCGCCGGCGGGCGTCGCGCGGCGTTGAAGTACGTCCCAAACAGTTGATCGAACAGCATCAGATTCTCGCCGTAGTTACGGTTGCCCTCGGCCAGAACCTTGGAATGGTGCCAGCGATGCAATTCGGGCGTGTTGAAGACCCAGCTCAACACGCCGCAACGCATCTCGACATTCGAGTGGGTGAGGATGCCCACGATCGCCGTGATCGCGCTCACCATGATCATGATGTCCTTCGGTGCACCCAGAAGGAGAAGCACCGGCATGGCGACGGCGAGGCCCGTCAACGTATCCACAAGATGGAAGCGGCCGGTGTTCAAGAACCACAACCGCGTCACGCTGTGATGCACGGCGTGGAAGCGCCAGAGCGGAGGCCACTCGTGCGCAAGACGATGTTTCCAGTAGAGGCCGAACTCGGCGATCACAAGGCCTAAGACGGCTTGCACGGCGAACGGCAGTTGCTCGGGCCACAGGGCGCCAGCCTTGGGCGCCGCAAGCTCCGCGACCCCCATGACTGTCACAAGCACGACGATGACTTGGGCGATGCCTTTGTTCAGCAGAGTGTGGGCGATGTCGGGGAGGACTTGGCCGTCGTTCTTCAGCCACGTCTCTTCGTGCGGGAACGCGCGTTCGAGCAGCGCGATCGCCAGGCCAAGCGCGACGTAAGCAATATTGAACACGAGCACGGGGTGCCCGATTTGAATGCCATAGGTGGCCGCCGCGACTGACGCCAC
>JANNEL010000229.1:0-3954 GCA_031378595.1 Alphaproteobacteria bacterium | reverse complement strand
TCGGGCACGATCTGCCAGATCAGCGCCGCAATGTTGGCGGCGTTCGCAACAAGGTCGCGCTCGCCATCGAGGAGCCCTCGCGTCTGGCGCAAGAGCTCCTCGTAGATCTCAGCTTTGGTCCCGCTAACTTTCTCGACAGCGAACATGGCACCTCAGTTAGGCAACGGCCGGCTTAAACGTCATCGCGATGCCGTTCATGCAATAGCGCTTGCCGGTTGGGGCCGGACCATCGTCGAACACATGGCCCAAGTGGCCGCCGCAGCGCCGGCAATGAACTTCCGTTCGCGTCATAAACAACGATGTATCGGTGGTCGTACCGACAGCGTTCGGCAAGGGTTTCCAAAAACTCGGCCACCCCGTCCCGCTGTCGAATTTCGCATCCGACGAAAAGACGGGCAAGTCGCAGCCCGCGCACGCGAAGGTTCCACGGCGCTTCTCATGATCGAGAGGGCTCGTTCCCGCGCGCTCCGTCCCCTGCTCGCGCAAAACGTAATACTGGGCCGGCTTTAGTTGCTTTCGCCACTCGGCCTCGGTCTTCATGATCTCGAACTTCGGCTCGCCTGCTGCCATCAGACCGCGCGCACCGAATACCGCAGCAACGGTGGCTGCCGCACCACCCAGCGCCGCAGTGCCTAAGAGCGTTCTACGATTGACCATGGAGTCCTCCTTTGTCCGCGGAGGGACATACGCAGCCCGGGACAAACGGACCAATCACGGCGATGCGAGGGAGCAGTGATGTGCTCCCTCGCACAACTGTGCCATCAGGCAGCCTCAGCCTGCGCACGCGATGCAATCGCGTTTTCTGCCAATTTGCCGGTCAATTCCGCCAAATGGTCGAATTTGTAAGTAAACGTCGCCGCCCCCTGAGTGGCGGAGCGAAGCTCGATGATGAAGGTCTGCAGCTCGGATTCGGGGATGTGCGCTTGCACCGAATCCCACCCGGGCCATCCTGCTCGCCCATCATACCCCAACAACTGGCCGCGCTTGCCCGTGATGATTTGGTTGATGCGTGACGTGTGCTCCGCCGGCGTATGCGCCTCGACCGCCATGATCGGCTCCAGAAGCACTGGTGAGCAGTTCGCCATGCCTTCGGACATCCCGGTCTTCGCGGCCATCTGAAACGCCGCATCGCTTGAGTCGACCGTGTGATAACTACCGTCCGTCAGCGCCACCGAAACGTCCACGACCGGAAAACCCAAAGGACCCTTGTGTAGATAGTCGCGAATGCCCTTCTCGACCGAAGGAATGAACTGCCGTGGCACGACACCGCCGGAGATCTGGTCCAAGAATTCGAACCCACCGCCGCGCTGCAACGGTTTGATCTGCAGCACCACATCGCCGAACTGGCCGTGGCCGCCCGATTGCTTCTTGTGCCGCCCACGCTGCTCGGTCGGCTTGCGGATGGTCTCGCGATAGCCGACATGCGGCGTGTGCGATGCGAGCTTCAGGCCGAACTTCCGCTCCGTCTTGGCAAGCGCCGTGCGCAAATGCACCTCGCCCTGCCCGCGCAAAATCGCTTCGTGCGTCTCTGCCACATGCTCGAACACGATGCCGGGATCTTCTTCCCGTAGCTTTGCGATCGCGCCGGAAAGCTTCACGTCGTCGTTGCGGTTCGCGGCCTTGATCGCGAACTTGTAAACAAGCGGCAGGACCTCGGCGCGCTTCAGTGCCTTCACGGCCTTCGGTGCCGCAAGCGTGTCGCCGGTCTGCGCCTTCTCGAGCCGGCCGATCGCGACAAGATCGCCAGCACCCGCGGCCGGAACCTTCGTCGCCTTTTCGCCCTGCATCGAGAACAAGCCGGACGCGCGCTCTTCGCCGCCGTCGCTCCGCGTAAGGGTCGCGCCGTCCTTAAGCACACCCTTGAACACGCGCGCCAGCGAAAGCTTGCCGCCCGCGCCGTGGTAGGTTTTTACGATTTGCACGACCGGATCGTCGCCGCCGTTGTCTTCAAGGCCTTGACGCTTAGCCGCAGTCGAAATGTCGGGCACCTCGTGCCGAAGCGCTTTCAACAAACGGCGCACACCGTTGTCGCCATCACCCGAACCCAACAAAACCGGCACGATCAACCCGTCGGCAAGTTCGCGCGAAAGATCCGCGAATACTTCGTCGCGCGGCGGCTCGACGTCCGAGAGCAGTTCCTCCATCAGATGATCGTCATAGTCCGCGAGTTTTTCGAGCATCTGGTAGCGCGCTTCGTGCTCGCGATCCTTCATGTCGGATGGAATGGCAACCACCTCCGACGCGGCATGCTCGCGATAGACGAACGCGCGTTCCAGCGCCAAATCGACGAACCCGGTGACGATCCCGTCCTTCCAAATGGGAACCTGGCGCAGCACCAGCGGCCGCGCCGAAGCGGGCTGCAACGCGGCCAAAAGATCGCGCACCTGGCCTTGCGCCTTGTCGATTTTGTTGACGAACAAAAAATGCGGGATCTGAAGGTCGGAAAGGCGCGTCAACAGCGGTTGCAGGAGGGCTGCTTTCGCCGGATCAGGCTCGGCGACCACCACGGCCGCGTCCACGCCGGCAAGCGCGTTCAGAGTCTCCTGCTGAAATTCGATGGAACCTGGGCAGTCCAGAAACGTGAAATGGTCGCCCAGATAAGTCGTCGTCGCAGGCGTGACCTCGACGCTCATCAGCCGGTCGCGCGCTTCGGGCGAGGCGTCGCCGACGGTGTTTTTCTGTGCTTGGCTTCCTTTGCGGGTGATCGCTCCTGTGATCCACAAAATGCTTTCGAGCAGCGTTGTTTTGCCGCCGCCCTGAGGTCCGACCAGGGCCACGCAACGTGGCCCATGTCCTCCCTTACCTTGTCTGTCTGCCATGAGTTGCTCCCTAAAGCCCGGGGGCGCAACCAACGGAAATAGGCACGCCCTTTGTCTCACCGGGCGCTCTATCGTCACTACCAATCGGGAGGGAGCGCAAGCGAAAAAGCGTTTACCGAATTTGCGGATGCAAGCGCCGGTGGATGACCGCGCGTCTTGCAGCGCAGCAGAGGGCCCGGTGGTAACCGAGCCCTCACTGATACGTTATTTGCCCATCGCGGGGGCTGGCACGACTTCGACCGGCATGCCGAGGCTTTCGAGCTGCGGCTTCACCACGGCGGCATCGCCAACAACGACCCAGAGCAGCTTGTCCACGCTGAGCTTCGCGCGGCCTGCAGCGTCGACGTCAGTGGCCTTCATCGTCGCGTACTTCGCGGGCAGCTGCTCGTAGTAATCGTCCGGGCGGCCGTAGTTCAGGATGCTCGTGACCCCGCCGAAGATCGCGTTGCCGGTCTCGAAACTGCCCGGCAAACGCCGCACGTTTCCGTTCACAGTACGCACGAGTTCTTCTTCCGTGGTGCCCTTCGAACCCAAATAGGCCGTCAGGTCGGCGATTAACTCCTTCATCGAGTCGCCGGTCTTGTCGCTTTGCACCGGCGCCGTGATGATGAACGGCACACTTTCGATGTTCAGGTTGACGCCGCTGCGCACGCCGTAAGACCAGCCCTTCGTCTCGCGCAAGTTCATGTTGATGCGCGAGAGGAAGTTGCCGCCATAGACCTCGTTCGCAGCCTGAAGCGTGATGAGATCGTCGCTCCCCTTCGCATCCAACACCTCGCCGCCCAGAATGATCGATTGCGGCGACTTCGGCCGGTCGACCAGGATGATGCGCTTCTTCGGCTTCGGAATGGCCGCGCTAAACGATTTCGTTCCAGCCGTGGCCGAAGACGCGGTCCACGTGCCGAACGCCTTCTCAAGCGCCGCCGTGGCCTCACCAAGTGTCGTGTCGCCGACAACGACAATGCGCGCCTTTTCCGGACGCAACCACGCCGCATGAAACGCCTTCAGATCGTCGCGCGAAACCTTCGCCACGACCGCGGGGTCGCCGAGACCGCTAGGGGGTACGCCGTAGGGATGTGCGGACCCAAACAGAGCCGGAAGCAGCGTGCGCGAACCGATGGCGTTCGGATTGTTG
>JANNEL010000491.1:0-14058 GCA_031378595.1 Alphaproteobacteria bacterium | reverse complement strand
CCAAACGACGTCGTGTCCGATTCTTCCGGCTTCAAATTCGCGTTACCCGTGAACTGAGCAGAACATTGCGCGGACGGACAGGAGAAGTTCGGGCTTACGGTAAACAATGCGATCTGCGCAGGCGACAACCCGAGATTGGCGCACTGAACGGCAGTGAACGCCGGAGGCGAAGATGTGGTCGCCGCGCAAGGATCCTGTCCGCCCCAAAGGCCGATGAACGTCGGCGTAAACAACTCGACGATGTTCGGCGCACGCACGGCGCGTTGGAAAGTCCCGCGCAAGCGCAGGTCTTCCACCGGCATATACGAACCGCCGAGTTTGTACGTATGCGTAATACCGGCATTTTCGTAGTCAGAGATGCGATAACCGGCATCGGCCTGGAGTAAGTAGATTCCCGGCGCGTTTTCGACGATCGGAACAGATAATTCGCCGAAGGCCTCGATAACGTCGAACTGGCCGCTGACCGACGGTGTCGGCCCGCCCTGACCGGCAAGGTCGCCAGTTGAGAACTCCAAGTCCACACGATGTTCAAGCCGTTCTTGGCGGTATTCGCCACCAACCGCGGCACTTACGGGGCTCTCCGCCCACGGAATTGTAAAGCCCAAATCGCCGTTCAACGAACCGTTCACCACCCATTCTTGAGTCGTACCGATCTGGAAGCCAGGCGTTACGAGATAGTTCAACAGCCCTGCGTTCAACGTACCCGTCTTGAAGATATCAAACGGCGTACAATTGACGTCGCTGCCGTTGATGAACGAAATGCACTGAGGTGTCCCGGTTGTTGGGAGAGCGGGGCGGGTGTCGATCGCAACTTGCAAGGACTTGGCAATTCGGGACAGCGAAACGTCGTTCAAGTACGTACGCGCTTCCACGGTCTGCCCGTACTGCGCATAGACGTCATAGTCCCACCCGATTTCGCCCAACGTGCCCTTCAGGCCGATGACCGAGCGGAAAGAGGTGTGCCTGAAGTCGTCTTGGCGCGGGCCGCCTTCCGTGAACCGTCGGCCGATATCCAACGTCGCCTGCCCCACGGGAGCGCCGCTACAGAAGACGTCGAGCGGCCGGTTTGGCGCTGTGCCATCCAACATATACGGATTGTCGCAATTGATGACATAGTTTCCGCGCGCAAGCCCTGACCCGCGGAACAGACCCGACGGAGCAATCTGCGCAACGGTCCGATCGTCGTTGAATTGGAATTCACCATAGACTTCTAAATCACCGGCGAGGTCGTAGTGCCCCATGGCGCCGAGGATGTAACGCTCATCGGGGCGTTGCAGGTAGTTGTACGGCGCGAAGTTGAAGTTGTGGTTTGCGCCAACGAACGGAGCGTTCATGTCACCGGTTGGCGTCTCGATAAACGGCCCGTTGCCATTGTCGAAGCTGACAAAGCGCCCGAACGCCGAGTTGCTCGAACCCTGGCAAACCTGCGATCCAGGCGTAAACGGTGGTAGCGTGCTGATCGAACAGGCCGAGAAGTCGCGCGCCGATTGCAGGATCGGTTCCGCATGCCTGTACTGCGCATACAGCGTGACGTTGCCTTTGTCGTCCGCCGTATTGGCGCCCATGACGCCGTAGAGCTGGATGGTGCGGCCGTCGGTGATGTGCGAATCGGGAAGTGCGAATTCATTCGGATTTGTAAGCGCCCGCGACGCAATCAAGCCCCGCATGCGCGCATCGTCGTTGTCGTGGTCGGCGATCCCGTACTGAGCCCCGAATTCGACGCCTTCGAAGTCCTTGCGCATGATGAAGTTCACGACGCCGGCGACCGCATCGGCGCCGTAGACCGCGGACGCGCCACCCGTCAGAACTTCGACACGTTCGACCAACGCTATCGCAATATTGTTCAAGTCGGCCGTCGGTTGCCCGGCGCTAGCAGGGTTGAGACGCCGTCCGTTGATGAGGACCAGTGTGCGTTGCGGTCCAATGCCGCGAAGATCGACCGTCGCCGTGCCCGACGAACCGTTCGAAACTTCGGCACCTTGGTTGGCAAAAACTTGAGGCAGGTTGTTCAGCAACGTTTCCGCCGAGGTCGTACCTTGCGCCTTTGCCTCCGCGTTCGTGATCGTCGACACCGGAGAAACCGATGTCAGACCCTTTTGCGGGATGCGCGTGCCGGTGACGGTGACTTTTTCCACCTGCTCGTCGGCGGCGTAAGCGGGCATTGCCCCAGCGACCGTGACGATCGCGGCGCCTGCCATGAGCGTCGTCTTCAAGGTTTTTCTGCTCAACACTTTATTTGCCCCTTTCTGTTACGCGCGCCGGGCCCCCGCGGCCCCGGTCACCAGCCCTATGTTCGCTGTCGGAGAATCCGATCCGACTGCAAATCCGCACGAAAAGCCGTACACAACGCGTTGCGCTGCGAACGAGTCCCCCTCTCGCACGAACAATTCACGAACGACATCCATCAAAGGTAACGCCTCGTTAAAGGTGACGTCCAACACCAAGAGCGTGAGCTAGGGTAAAAACGATTCGCCTGTGTCCTGATTGCACCACGTTTCCTTGGCAGGTCGGCCGTATACGGAGTAGTTCGCTGACGCCTCCGTCACGTCCGAGGACTTGCCAGGAAAGACGGCACAACGGATCGTGGTTTGGCTGTGGCTGACCACGATTCATTGAGCGTCCTCGTCGATTCCGCGCGCCGCGCCACAAGAGCCGGACGCCTGGACGAGGCCGCGCGCGCCTGGGAACAGGTCCGCACCGTTTCGCCGGACAACCCGGAAGCGCTGTTTTTCTTCGGTCAACGCGCCTTGGCGGGGGGCGATGCGCGCGGCGCGGCTCAGCTTTTGAAGCGCGCGACCCTTGCCGCACCGAAGGACGCTCTTATTCCGCTGGCTCTCGCCCTGGCGCTCCGTACGTCGGGAGACACTGCCGGCGAACTCGCGGCCTACGATCAAGCGCTGACTACCGATCCGTACTGTTATCCTGCCTTGCTCTCAAAGGGCGCGGTGCTTGAGCGGTTGGGCAAGTCGCGCAACGCTGCGCGCATCTACGCAGACGCACTGAAGGTAACGCCGCCCGAAACGCGCCTGTCCCCGGATCTGCAAAAGCTGGCGCAGCGCGCACGCGCGGTCGTTGGCGAGAACGCTGAAGCACTAAGCGCATTCGTCGAAGCAAAGCTCGGCGACCTTCGCGCGCACCACGCAGGCGCCCGGCTCGACCGTTTCGACGAATGCAAGGACGCAATGACGGGGAAGAAGAAAATCTACACCCAGCAGCCCGTGATGCTGAACTTCCCGCGTCTGCCCGCGATCCAGTTCTATGACGACGATCAGTTCCCGTGGATGGCAGACCTCGAAGCGAAGACCGACGCCATCGAACGCGAACTCGCGGCGCTGCTCCAGGAAAGCGCACCGGGCTTCCGCCCCTATATCGACATGCCCGACAACGTGCCGCTGAACGAAACCGCCGCGTTGAACCACTCGCCCGATTGGAGCGCCTATTTCTTCTGGGACGACGGCAAACGGATCGACGATCACTGCAAGCGTTGTCCGCAGACCGCGGCTGCACTGGATGCGCTGCCGCTCGCCCAAGTGCCGGGCTTCGCGCCGGCCGCGTTCTTCTCAAGCCTAACATCCGGCACACGCATCGCACCGCACACCGGTGTCACGAACACGCGCCTCATCGCGCATCTTGGGCTGATCGTGCCCGACGGCTGTACGTTCCGCGTCGGCAACGACACCCGCGCCTGGAAGCGCGGTAAGGCCTGGGTCTTCGACGACACGATCGAACACGAAGCCATGAACGCGAGCGGCGCTTTGCGCGTCGTGCTCATCTTCGATATCTGGAACCCGTATCTCAGTGCCGCCGAACGCGACCTCGTCTGCGCGCTTTTGGCGGCGCAGCGTGAGTACTATGCTGGTGAGGCAACCGGAAAAGGCTGACCCTTGTTCCTTGAAATCAAAGACCTGCTGAGCCCGGCCGATATCGTGCGGCTGACCGCGCTCGCCCGCGACCTGCGCTTTGTCGATGGCCGGGTGACGAACCCCGCGAACACGACGAAGCAGAACCTTCAAGCCGACTACGCCGATCCGAAATACGCGGAATCGGTGCAGGTTTTGCAGGCCGCGATCGGCCGCTCGGAAGAGTTCATGAACTTCGCGATGCCCAAGCGCATCGCCCCGCCGCTGCTCAGCCGCTACGAACCCGGCATGAAGTATGGCGCTCACGCCGACTCCGCGATCATCAACATCCCGAACGCCCGCCTGCGTTCGGATCTGTCCTGCACGATTTTCATCGCCCCGCCCTCGACCTACGAAGGCGGCGAACTGTCGATCGTCAGCGGCAACCGCACGCTGACTTTCAAGGGCGAACCGGGCGAGGCGATCGTCTATCCCTCGACGATGCAGCACGAGGTCACGCCCGTGCGTTCGGGTCTGCGCCTTGTCGCGATCACGTTTATCGAAAGCCTGATCGCCGATCATCACCAACGGCTTCAGGTTTACGAACTGAACGAAATCGCGGCGCTCGAAGGCTTGACCATGAAATGGGAAAACCGCGTACGCCTCGACGTCGTGCGCCAAAACCTCATGCGGATGTGGGCTAAGCCCTAAGCCGCTGCCCGTGCGCAAACCACGGCGACGGACGCATTGGCTGCTCTCATACGATCGAGCCACGCGAGACCTTTGCGAATCTCTTCGGCATGCGTCGTCCGCGCCTCACTCAGAATTTGTGCTCGTAACGCCGGCGAATACGCATGCTCGGGCGCCTTCGCATAGCGCAAGAGCGAAGGGCTCTGGGCCACATTCGCGAGATAGGTCGCCGTGTGCGGCAAACCAAGGTGCCGCACGATCCGCCCGATCTCTCCGCCGATGTCGCCAAGCAGCGCATCAAAATCGACGGCAATCATGCGCGGCCCCGCAGCGTCGAGCGCCTTCTGCTGGCTCCATGTCTCCGCAAGCCAACTCGCCGCCGCCAACTCGCCGCGCGAATGCTGGTGCAAAGGCTGAAGTTCGGTGACGCCGTAGCCCGCAAGCCGCCGGAACCGCTCTGGCCCGTGCCCGCGCAGGTCGAGCGCCGCATTCGCACCGGCAAGCAATGTCGCGAGATAGGGCTCCACACGCACATTCATATAAATCGCGCGCGCAGACGTCTGCTGCGCAAACAGGACCGGCGCGATCCGCCCCGCACTGCTGGTCGCCTTCAGCACGACGGCTCTCGTCGCTGCGTCGCCGCGCCCCCAGAGCTTAAGGAAACCGCCGAGCAAAATGCCAAACCCGCGTGCGTTGATCAGCGAATCGATGCGGCCGCCCACGTCATAGGTTTCCGCAAGGTGTCGCAGCGCCGCGGGCTCGCGCAACGGAAACACGCTTCCCGTCTCGTCGAGAAGGCGGCTTACCAGCGTCGACCCCACATGCCCTGTGTGAAAAATGAAGTGCAGCGGATGCTGAAGCTTGACGTTGTGGGCCGCCTGCATGACGCGCTCAAGCTCGACCCAAGCGGCCTTCATCCCAGGTTTGAGCAACCGCTCATCCAAAAAACTTGCGCTGCGGTAAGTCGGTGCACCAAGCTCCACCAGCAGCGCCCGGTCGCGCACCAGATCGAACCCCTGCACCGCGACATCGACTGAGTTCGCAAGCCGCTGAAGCAACTCGTCGCCAACGACGGGATTCGCACCGCCGCTCATCTCAATAAGGCCCTGCCGTAATCGAGCGCGGATCGACGGTCCCGGGAACGACGTCGAATGCGATCGTCAAACGATCGGCCGCCGACTCGAACGGCACCGTCCCGTGCCAGAAGTACGATGGGAAGAGCACGAGATAGCCAACTTCCGGCTTCACGAAACGCTCCGGCCGGTCGTCGCCCCCGAGTCCCAAATGCGACTCCCCGAACTTGAGCCACCCTTGCCGGCGCGCTTGATCCTCAAGCCCGTCCGGCAAGCTCACATAGTAGGCGGAACTGATCCACCCCATCGGGTGCACGTGGTTCGTATGGAACCCGCTGGAGCGAAGCTTGCACGACCACGAGTGCGTAAAGCTCCACGCGTCTTGCTTGCGCGACAGAAGCGGATGAACTGCGTCTGCAGCCATCGTGTTCACGTAATCGGACACCGCCTCCGCAATTTGATAACGCACCTGCTCGACCGCCGCCAGGCGGCGCGCGAATAGGAGACCGGGCGTTTGCGTGCCGCCGCGCAGCGTTTGATCGAGCGGCTCTGCCGTCGTCGTGTGAAGCTTGACCAGTTCCTCCGCCAGCGCGTTGTTGAACGCGCGCACATCGGCAAAACCCGTGGGTGCGCCAAGCGGATAGACCCGCACGAACCTATCGACGTCCATGAGGTCGCGGTAGCGGCTATCGCCAAGTGCGCGGTAGGCCAGACACAAACCGGACAGTGCCAGCTGATCGTCGCGGTTCAGCTGCCGCGCAGCTTCGAACTGCGACAACGCCGCGCGATGTTCGCTCCCCTGCAAAAGCGCATAGCCGAACTCGTTGCGATAGACGCCGGTGGCAGGATCGCTTTTGACCGCCTGCGCAAAGCGCTCGAAGCTCTCGCCATACGCGCGCCGGCCCGCGAGCAACCGGCCAAGCAACCCGTTCGCGTCGGCGCGCTCCGGCGTGATCAGCAGAGCCTTGCGCAACAACGGCTCTGCCGCCTCCGCGTCGTTGCGCTGCATACGCAGCTGCGCTTCGGCGACCATGAGGCCTGGATCGTCGCCCTGCCGCTCCCGCACGTAAGAGAAAGACTTCAAGAACACGTCCCGCCGCCCGGTCGTCCAGGCGAGTTGGTTCATGTTGTTGTGCGTGGTGACTTCCAGCGGTTGCAGATCGACCATCCGCCAATAGACGTCGAGCGCCTCCTCATGCCGGTCGATGGCGCGAAGATTGTTCGCAAGCGCATGCAGCGCCTCAATACTCGCCGGCCGCAACAGCGACGCATGCCGAAGCGCCGCCGCCGCATCCTCAAACCGCTCCAACTGCGCAAGCACCAGCCCGCGATAATAGTGCGCGTCGAACGCGTTCGGGTCGGCGGCGATGGCGGCGTCAATTTCGGCCAGCGCCGCGCCCGCATGTCCGAGCTGCATCAAGATCGCCCCGATGCGAACGCGGACGGCCGCTTTCGCGTACCCAAGCTCCAGCGCGCCGCGGTAGGCGTCGAGCGCCTCGTCGCTCCGCTGCATGTCTTCGAGCACGACACCGAGATTGTAGGAGGCCTCCCCGTAGATCGGCTGAAGCGCCAACGCCTTGCGATAGCTCGCCTCCGCATCGGCCGGCCGCCCGAGATTGCGAAGCACGTTGCCAAGATTGTTGTGCAAAGCTGCTTCCTGCGGCGCACCCGCGATCGCGCGCCGGAGCAAACCCTCGGCCTCGCTGAACGCGCCTGCGGCCTTTCGAACGAGCGCGAGATGCGCCAGCAGCAACGGCTGGCCCGGCATCATGGCCAACAGCTGCCGGTAGCCTGCTTCGGCCCCGGCGAGATCGCCACGCGCCTCCAACGCCTGCGCCTCTGCAAACCGCTGCTGAATGATGGGATTTGCACCGCCGCTCATTGTGGAATTCATACAGCGCGTGTTCCCGTGTCACAATCCTGCGAGTTCGGGTTTGAGCGGCGCACACAATGCATTACGTTGTGAGGGACGGTTAAACCGGTTCTCGGCAAAGGAGGCCACACCATGCGTAAAGCCATCTTCTTGGCCAGTCTGCTTGGGCTCGGCGGCGTAGTCGCTTTGGGCTCCCTCGATCAACGTGCGGAGGCCTATCCGCAGGCGTGTCTCAAATTCCGCGACTTTGGCGGTTTGACGAAGGTTGACGACCGCACATATGTCGCCGATACGAAATTCGGGAAAGGCAAATACATCGTCACGCTGCGCGGTCCGTGCCGCGCTCTGGAGATGCCGGACAATCCCTACACCGTGCGTCTCTACAGCAATCACGAATGCTTCGACCGCGATGACGCGCTGGAATTCCGCCTTGGTCAGGTCTGCTTCATTGAAAGTGTGACACCGTCCCCGCCGGGTTAGGCGAGACGAAGCTCGAAGCCAAACGCCGGGGCAGCTGATGCCCCGGCGTTTTTTTATGGTTCAGGAATTCCACCACCTCTGCCAAGCCTCGGCGCTGAACCATGAGGCAAGCCACGACCAGACCCCGCCTTCCGACGTCTGTGCGCCGGAGTCCTCGCCGCTGGCGGTTGCCTCGGTTCCTGACTTGTCGGCAATGTCGAGCCAGCGCGTACGGTTCACGCCGCGGGGTGATTCTTCCCAGTTCAGCACGTAAGACTTCACGAGCGGACGGACGTACTGAAAGAACGTCGGCGCGATCGCGACGTCGTTGAGCACCATGCCCGCTGCTTGACCGAGCAGCTTTCCGCGCGCCACAGCGTCTTTCTCGTTCTCGGCCTGACGCATCAACTCGTCATACGCAGGGTTCTTGTAACCCGGATAGTTCAGCTGCGTCGTCGAACTCTGGAACAGGAACAACACGTTTTGCGCGTCGTTGTAGTCGTAGATCCACCCAGCGTCGGCCAAGTCGAAATTCGCCGTCTTCAGGGTGTCGTAGTGCACGGCAAAATCGCGCGCCATCAGCTCGATCTCGACGCCGATCTGTTTCCACATCGACTGCATCGTGATCGCCGAACGTTTCGTATCCGGCCGGTTCAAGAAGCTGTAGCTGAGCTTCAACGGTTTGGCCGGCCCAAAGCCTGCCGCGAGCAACAACGCTTTTGCCTCCGCGCGGCGTTCGTCCATGGGCTTGCCCAGCCACGGCACTTTTGCTGATAGATCGACGTTCGCCGTGCCCGGCGGCAACACGCTGTCGGCGACGATGCCGTGCGCGCCGAAATAGACGTCGCGCTGAATTGTCTCCCGGTCGATAGCCATGGCGAGCGCCAGGCGCACACGCCGGTCGTTCAGGGGCGCCTTGCGCGTATTGAACACTGTGTAGAGTACGCGCAGGCCCGTATATTTCCGCACTTCGTTCGGAATTTTTGCGACCAGCCGTTTGTATTCGGCAAGAGGCCAACGGTCGACCGTGTCCAGCTCCCCGGCGCGGTAGCGCTTCAGCGCAGCTGCCTCGTCGCTCGTAGGGTAGAAATAGACCTCGTCGATCTTGACGTTCGCCGCATCGTAAAATTGCGGGTTTCTGACCAGTTTGATCCTGTCGGACGGCCGCCGTTCGGCGAGCATGTAGGGTCCATTCGAAACCATGACGCCGGCCTTCGTCCAATTGGCGCCCGCCTTCTCGACGACGTGCTTTGGGATCGGAAACGTCGAATAATGCGTCATCATCTCCGGGATGTAGGGCGCCGGATGCGCAAGTTGAATCACGAACGTCTTTGGGTTTGGCGCGCTGACGCCAAGCTCTGCCGGCGCGGCGTTGCCCGTGGCAACTTTCTCCGCGTTCCTTATCAGATAAAGAATGCTCGCATATTCTGAGTGCGTCTTCGGCTCGAGAATACGCCGGTAGGCATAAACGAAATCGTCCGCCGTCACCGGCGTTCCGTCCGACCATTTGTGATTGCGGATCGTGAACGTCCAGGTCAGCCCATCCGCCGACGTTTCGACCTTGTCGGCAGCGCCCAGGATCGGCCGACCTGCCACGTCCTCGGTGTAGAGGCCGACGTACATGTCGCCCAGAATTTGGTTTTCCGGATCGCCCGACGCCTGATGCGGATCGAGCCCCTTCGGCTCCGCGCCGTTGCCGCGGTTCAATATCTTCGCGGCCGACGCGGGCATCGCGACGGCAAGACAAAGCGCGACGATGCCGATGAGGCTGATCAACCGGCCAAAACTGTATCTCGTCATGAGTTCCACCATTTCTGCCATGCATCGGAGCTAAACCAAGAACCCAGCCACGACCAGAACCCGCCCTCCGACGCCTGCGCCCCGCCGCCATCGACGCTGGCCGTACCTGCTGGCCCGGGCTTGTCGCCGATATCCATCCAGCGCGAACGGAAGATCACCCGCGGGTTTTCGACGAAGCCGAGTACATAAGGCTTCACAAGCGTCCGCTCGTACTGATGGAACACCGGCGCGGCCGGCAGATCGCGCAACAACAGCGCGTTTGCCTGGCCGAGAAGCTTCCCGCGCTTCGCCCCGTCGGGCTCTGCGTCGGCGCTCTTCATCAGCTGATCGAACGTGGGGTTGTTGTATCCCGGATAGTTCTGCTGCTCGGTCGTGCTCTCGAACAGATAGAGCATGTTCTTCGCGTCGGCATAGTCGAACACCCACGCGGCATTGGCAGCCTCATAGCTCTTCGTTTTCAGCGCGTCGTAGTGCACCTTGGGTTCTGCTGGCACCAGTTCCATCGTGACGCCGATATCCTGCATCATCGACTGGATGGCGATCGCCGCGCGCTTGGCATCGGGATAGCCGATGTAGTTGTAGGTGAACTTCAGCGGATTTTTCGGCCCATACCCGGCCGCAGCGAGCAGCTTCCTCGCGTCCTCTTTCCGCGCGTCCATCGGCACGTCGGCATAGAAGACCTTCGTGGCGTTGTCGACGCCCGCAAGACCCGGCGGCAGGAACGAAAATGCCTGCCGGCCGTAGGCGCCGAAAAAAACCTCTTTCTCGATCCGGTTCCGGTCGATCGCCTCGGCGATAGCCTTGCGCACCCGAACGTCGTTGAACGGCTTTTTCGTCATGTTGAACGTCGTGTAGACGGTCGACAGATAAATGAAGTTCCGCGCTTCGTTCGGAATATGCAGCTTCAGCCACTTCTGCTCCGTCAGCGGCCAGCGTTCCTGCAGGTCCATCTCCCCCGCGCGATATCGCCGGAACGCCGCAAGGTCGTCCTCGATCGGAAGGAACGTCACGCGATCGAGCTTCACATTCGCCGCGTCGTAGAACTTCGCGTTCTTGACCAGCGTGATGTGATCGTGCGGCCGCCACTCCAACAGCTTGAACGGCCCGTTCGAGACGATCTTGCCGGGCTTGATCCAGTCGCTTTGATATTTTTCGACGACGTGCTGAGGCAGGGGATAGGTCGTATAGTGTGTCAAAAGCTGGGGAAGATAAGGTGCGGGGTTCTCAAGGTCGATGATCAGTGTTTGATCGTCGGGGGCCGTCACGCCCAGCTGGTCGACAGGCAACGCGCCGCTGCTGATCTTGTATGCATTCTTGATCGGATAAAGTATCTCGCGGTACTCGGCGGCAAACTTTGGGTCAAGAATACGCCGCATCGCGAACGCGAAATCGCCTGCGACCACCGGCTTGCCGTCGGACCACGTGTGCGGCCGGATGTGGAACGTCCAGCGCAAGCCATCAGGCGACGTCTTCGCATCGTCCGCAGCGCCGAGGATCGGCGTCGCATCCGCGGCCTCCGTATAGAGACCCATCATCATGTCGCCGATGATATTGTTTTCCCACGTGCCCGTTGCGCGGTGCGGGTCGAGGCTCTTCGGCTCGCCGGCGTTGCCGCGGATGAGTTCCTTTGCCGCGTGCGCCATCGGCGCGAACGCCAGCACCGCAAACAGGATCAAAAAGCTAAGCCAGACCCAAAGGTGGCGCAGGTCGTTTTCCTGCGCGCGGGCGCGGGCAACCGCGCGACGTGATCGGCTCATGCTCAATCGATCTCCCTGTAGGTTCACCCCG
This sequence comes from Alphaproteobacteria bacterium, assembly GCA_031378595.1. Classification (GTDB taxonomy): domain Bacteria; phylum Pseudomonadota; class Alphaproteobacteria; order Micropepsales; family Micropepsaceae; genus SZUA-430. The sequence continues at coordinate 2,536 of JANNEL010000491.1, read as the reverse complement.
TGGACGAAAGCCTGGGGCTTGGTCTGTGAACAGCATCTGAACCGCCGCGGGCGGCCAGAATCTGCGGATTCGACAGCCCACTAAAATCCAGTTGGGCTGTGCGGCGAAAGTCGTATAGCAATAATACCGTGGGGATTGGGGCCTTAGCGAGTGTGGGGTGACCTGCGGCGCACCGTCTCGGTCACGTTGTTGCGAGGGTGATATGCGATTCTTTTGGCTTGTTTCCGCCGTTGTTCTGACCGCCGTTCCGGCCCAAGCCGACGAGGCCAGGGAAGCCCTTTCCGAATTCGCGAAATGCTCTGGCGTGACGGCCGTGATCGAGCGCCTGCAATGCTACGACAATGCGGCTGTCGCCGCGAAGATGGCGCTTGCCGCACCGCCCGCCACGCAGCCGCAAGCCGCGGTTCAAACTGAAGAAGAGAGCGGCGGCGTCCTTCAATGGTTCGGCTTAAGCGACAACAGACCGCCCAAGAAGGCTGAAGACTTTGGTCGCCCACCGCCGCCGCCCGACGCGCCGAAAGGGGTGACGGAGATTTCCGCGCGCGTCGAGAAGTTCGGGCGCACGGGTCTCGGCCGCGCAATCTTCACACTCGACAACGGTCAAGTGTGGACGCAAATCGAAGGCGACACCATCGAAGTGCGGGACGCGCATCCTGGCGACGAAGTAACGGTCGAAAAAGCGTTCTTCGGCAGCTACTCTCTGGTCTTCAGAGAGCGCAAAGGCCTGATCAAGGTCCGCCGCACGAAATAGCCAAGCCGTCATGACGGGAAGTGGCAGGCGGCCAGCTGGCCGTCTGCGCCGCCGCGCGCCTCAAGCGCTGGCACTTCCTCCGCACATTTTGCCTGCGCGATCGGACAACGCGTGCGAAACACGCACCCTGAAGGTGGATTCAACGGCGAGGGCAGGTCACCTTCGAGCAGGATGCGCTTCTTCGCGCGCTCGACCGCAGGGTCGGGAACCGGCGCCGCCGACAGCAGTGCTTGCGTGTACGGATGTCGCGGCTTCGTCAGCAAAACGCCAGCCTCCGCAAGCTCCATCACCTTGCCCAGATAAAGCACCAATACCCGATGGCTCACGTGCCTCACGACCGCTAGGTCATGGCTGATGAACATCAGTGCGACACCGGTCGCCTTTTGCAAATCTGCGAGCAGGTTGATGATCTGCGCGCGGATCGATACGTCGAGCGACGACACGGGCTCGTCCGCAACAATCAGCTTCGGCTTCAAGATCATCGCCCGTGCTATGCCGATGCGCTGGTTCTGCCCGCCTGAGAACTCGTGCGGATAACGGTTGACCATTTGCGGTAGCAAGCCGACCTGCCGCATGATTTCCTGAACGCGCTTTTTGCGTTCGTCGGGGATGAGTCCCGGCTCGAACGTGTCCAGCGGCTCGGCGATGATGTCGCCGGCCGTCATGCGCGGATTGAGACTTGCAAGCGGATCTTGAAACACAATCGACATCTCGCGCCGATAGGGCTTCATCTGCGACCGTGAATGGCCAGCGATGTCTTTTCCGAGCCACGCGACGTATCCCGCCGTCGGTTTGATCAGCTGCAACACCGCTCGCCCGATCGTCGATTTGCCGGACCCCGACTCGCCGACGATTCCCAAAGTCTCGCCTGGAAATACGTCGAACGAAACGCCGTCGACTGCCTTCAGTGGCCGCGGCCTGGAGAACAGCGATCCGCCCATCGGGAAATGGACCTTGAGGTTCTCGACCGACAGAATGGGCTCGCGGGTCATCGGATCGCTTCGCCGTTGCCGTCGAAGCCCTTTAAGTGGCATGACTTCGCCCGGCCCTCGCCGATGCCGAGTAGCTTCGGCCGCTCGGTAATACAACGGTCGAACACGTAGTTGCACCGCTCCTGGAATGTACATCCAGTCGGCAGGTGCTGCAGGTTCGGCGGCTGCCCAGGGATTGCGAAGAGTCGATCGTCGTCCGGCCGGTCGAGCCGCGGGATCGACGCCACCAAACCCCGCGCGTAGGGATGCTGCGCATCGTGAAAGATGTTCTCGGCTGACCCTGCTTCGCAGAACTCGCCTGCGTACATCACCATCACGCGATCGCACACGCCCGCCACGACGCCGAGGTCGTGCGTGATCATGATGATCGACATGTTCCCCTGCGCGCGGAGCTCCTGCATCAATTCCAAGATTTGCGCCTGCACCGTAACGTCGAGCGCGGTCGATGGCTCGTCCGCGATAAGAAGCTCTGGCTCGCAAATCAACGCCATCGCGATCATCACGCGCTGGCGCATGCCGCCGGAAAACTCATGCGGATACTGATCGAGCCGCCGCTTCGCGTCTGGAATCTTCACCCGGTCGAGCATTTGTAACGCCCGCGCTCGCGCGTCGCGCTCGCGCATGCCCTTGTGCAACACCAGAACCTCGGTCAGCTGCTTGCTGATTCTCAGGTGCGGTGTCAACGACGTCATCGGATCTTGGAAGATCATCGTCATCTTCGATCCGCGGATCGTGTTGAGCCTCTCGCGCTTCATGCCGACAAGCTCTTCGCCCTTGAACTTGGCGCTGCCCG
>JANNEL010000217.1:0-13745 GCA_031378595.1 Alphaproteobacteria bacterium | reverse complement strand
TCTGGGGCAAGGGCTATGCGACGGAGGGCGCGAAAGCGGCACTTCGAATCGGGTTCGAAGATTTGAATCTCGGTCAAATCGTGTCGTTCACGGTCGCGGCCAACAAGCCGTCATGGTCGGTGATGGAGCGGCTCGGCATGACGCGTGATCCGGCGGAGGGCTTCGATCATCCGCGGTTGCCGGTGGGGCATGCGCTTAGGCGGCATATTCTTTACCGGATGTCGCGGGATCGCTGGCGGGCACGTGCATAACGCCAGCGTCATCTACTTGAACGTATCGCCGACGCCGCCCAGGGGATCGTCACCATATTTGTTTGGGCCGGTTTGGCCGCGCAAGAATAGCGCGTTGACCAGCGGATATAGGACAACCCACGCGATCACCGAGCCGCCGAGAATGACCACAAGCGCGGCAACAGGCTCGGAGACGACGGCCAAATTGGATGCCGCGCCACCGCCTTGCATTTTGGTCGAGTAGTACCAATACGAGGCGACGGCGAGGGGTAAGACGGCTAGCGCCGGGGCGGCCTGCCACCAACCGGTCATGCCGCGGTCGTGGAGACGCTTGGTCGTGACCGCGAGCGACGGCCACAGAAGAGCCAGACCTGTAATTCCCTGAAATACGGGCGGCGGCTCGCCGGTTTCCGGATTGATCGGAAACATTGCGTAGTCAAGAATCGCGACGACAATCGAGATTGCGATATACGGCAAGAGCCAGCTGAGCCAATAGGTCTTGCGCGAAATTCGCCCGTACGGCGACAAGAGAAAATTGAACATCGCACCCCCGAAATCGACGCGTTACGTCAGCACGCGACCTGCGATCTGTCAACGGAAGCGGCGGAATGCGATTTGCGCCTTCGAAGTTAACCGAGCGGTTTCGAGAACACCACGAAGTGGAAGTCCTGACGTTTCGCGCCGGGTTCGCTTTCGAAGGGGAAGGGTTTGGTGCCGGTGGCCTTGTAGCCGCGGCGTTCGTAGTAGGCGACCAGGTCTTCGCGGATCGAGATGACGGTCATCGCGACCGTGCTGCAGTTCCAGAGGTCGCGGATTGCCTGCTCGGCGTGAGCTAGAATTTGTTTGCCGTGGCCGCCGCCTTGGAGCGCGGGTTGGACCGCGAACATTCCGAAGTAGCCTTCGCCGCCGTCGTTCTTGATCAGCGCGCAGCCGACGAGCGTGGCTGCTTCGAACGCCATGAGGAAGCGGGCGTGCGGGTCGGCAATATAGGCTTCGATCTCCGCGACGGACGTGCGGTTGCCTTCGATCAGGTGCGCTTCGGTGGTCCAACCGCGGCGGCTTTCATCGCCGCGGTAGCCGCTTTCGATCAACGCTGCGATCGCCGGCGCGTCTTTGCGCTCAGCGAAGCGGAACGTGAGTGGGCTCACTCTGCCGCGTCACCCTCGGCGACGGCACCGCGGTCCTTGTCTTGACGCTCGACGATGCGGGCTTTCTTACCGGTCAGGCCCTTCAGGTAGTAGAGCTTCGCGCGGCGGACGCGGCCGCGGCGGAGCACTTCGACCGAGTCGACGAGCGGGCTGTGAACCGGGAAAATACGTTCCACGCCTTCGCCGTAGGAAATTTTGCGGACGGTGAAGTTCTCGTTCAGGCCTTGGCCCTGACGGCCGAGGACGACGCCTTCGAACGCCTGAAGACGTTCGCGGCGCTTCACCTGCTTTGTCTTTTCGTCGAAGGATTCTTCGACGACCTTGACCATCACCTTGACGGTGTCGCCGGGGCCGAACTCGGTCTTCTTCTTTTTTGTCAGCGCTTTGACTTGTTCGGCTTCGAGGGTTTGCAGGAGATTCATGACGTTAAGTCCTTTCCAAACTTAGTGTTTCGTTGGTGCCGACCGCATGTGGAGTTCCCACAGGTCGGGGCGGCGTGATTTCGTGAGTTCGAGCGACTGCGTACGGCGCCACTCGGCGATTTTCTTGTGATGGCCCGAGCTCAGCACTGCGGGGATGTCGCGGCCTTCCCAGGTTTGGGGGCGCGTAAATTGCGGGTACTCGAGCAGGCCGTTCTCGAAGCTTTCTTCGTCGAGGGAAGCCTCAGCGCCGACGACACCGGGGAGCAAGCGCACGACCGCGTCGATGAGCGTCATCGCTGCAAGTTCGCCGCCCGAGAGGACGTAATCACCGATCGAGATTTCTTCGAGCGCGCGCGCGTCGATCACGCGTTGATCAACGCCTTCGAAGCGGCCACAGATGAGGATCGCGCCAGGGCCGCTCGCGAGTTCGCGCGCGCGGGCTTGGGTCAGCGGTTTGCCGCGCGGCGAGAGCAGGATCAGCGGACGGCCGTCGCGTGCGATGCTGTCGATCGCGGCGGCGAGAATATCCGCGCGCATCACCATACCGGGTCCGCCGCCGGCCGGCGTGTCGTCGACCGAACCGTAACGCGTGGTCGCAAACTTGCGGATGTCGACCATCTCAAGCGACCAGCGCTTCTCAGCAAGTGCCTTGCCGCTGAGCGATACGCCGAGCGGGCCCGGGAACATTTCCGGCTGAACGGTGAGAACGGTCGCGGCCCAGGTCATGGCGTCGCTCCCGGGTCGTCGGCAGTCAACACGGCGAGGCCGGTTTCGGAAAGGACGATGCGGCCTTTCTCGACGTCGACTTCCGGCACCATGCTGCCGGCGAACGGCACGTAGCCTGTGCGGCCCGTCGTGCGTTTGATCTCAAGCAATTCGCCCGCACCGAAGTTTTGGAAGCCAAGCGCTTCGCCGACCTTGTCGCCACCTTCGTCGAAGACGGCCAGGCCGATGAGATCAGCTTCGTAGAATTCGCCGTCGTCCGTTTCCGGCATGTCGTCGCGATCGATCTTGAGTTCGAGGCCCTTCAGCGCTTCGGCGAGATTGCGGTCGGCGACGCCTTTGATACCTGCGATCAACAGGTCACCGGCCAAGCGCACGTTCGTGAGGTGGAACAAGCGGCCGTCACCGGTCGCCAACGGTCCATAGGACGCGATGTCGAGCGGGTCGGTGGTGAAGCTTTTGATCTTCACCTCGCCCTTCAATCCGTGGGGGCCGACGATACGGCCCAGAAGGATTTTCTTGTCCGCCATGTGCTTCGCTCAAGTCGCGGCGATTAGGCCGCGACTTCTTCGCCCTTCTTTTCGGCGGCGAGGCGTTCTTGTGCCTTCTTGCGCGGGGCCGACTTATGCGGGTCGTTGAAGTGCGTCTTCTTCTTCGCGAGGCCGACGTCGACCAGGAAGCGCTCGATGCGGTCCGACGGCTGCGCGCCTTGGCTCAGCCAATATTTCGCGCGGTCGAGGTCAAGCTTCACGCGATCGACGTGATCTTTCGCGAGCAGCGGGTTGTAGTGACCGATGCGCTCGATGAAGCGGCCATCGCGCGGGCAGCGCGCGTCGGCGATGACGATTTTGTAGAACGGGCGCTTCTTCGTGCCACCGCGTGACATTCTGATTTTCAGCATGCTTTGAACTTTCCTTCTTTCAATCCGAAACCAATCAACGTTTTCCGCCGAACCCCGGCGGTAATTTCATGCCCGGAGGCAACTGCATTCCGGCGCCGCCCATGCCGCCGCCGCCCAAACCGGGCAAGCCGCCGCCAGGTGGCATCTGCCCGCGGCCGCCGAACAGCGCGCTCATCAAGCCTTTGCCTTTGCCCATCTTCTTCATCACATCCGCCATCGTGCGGTGCATTTTCATGAGCTTGTTCACTTCGGAGACGTCGACGCCGGAGCCCTTGGCGATGCGTTTGCGGCGCGAGCCGTTCAGCACATCGGGGTTCGTGCGCTCTTGCTTCGTCATCGAGTGAATGATCGCCTCTTGGCGCTTCAGCAGCTTGTCGTCCATGCCGGCGGCGGCGAGCTGATCCTTCGCCTTCGCGACGCCCGGCAACATGCCCATGATGCCTTGCATGCCGCCCATACGGCGCATCTGGCGGAGCTGTTCGGCCAGATCGTCGAGGTCGAACTCGCCCTTCGCCATTTTCTTGGCGAGCGCCTCGGCCTTTTCCTGATCGATCGTTTCGGCAGCCTTTTCGACCAGGCTGACGACGTCGCCTTGGCCCAAGATGCGGCCTGCGATGCGGCGGGGATGGAAGTCTTCGAGGGCGTCGATCTTTTCGCCGGTGCCGAGCAGCTTGATCGGCGCGCCGGTGATCGCGCGCATCGAGAGCGCGGCGCCACCGCGGCCATCGCCGTCGATGCGGGTGAGCACGATGCCCGAGATGCCGATGCGTTCCTTGAACGTCTTGGCGACGTTGATTGCGTCTTGACCGGAGAGGCTGTCGGCGACGAGTAAGGTTTCGACGGGTTGCGAAAGATCGCGGATCTCGGCGATCTCGGCCATCAGCGCTTCGTCGATGTGCAGGCGGCCCGCGGTGTCGAGCATCAGAACGTCGTAGCCGGAGAGCTTCGCGGCTTGCAGCGCGCGGCGGGCGATGTCGGCCGGGGATTGGCCCGCCATGATCGGGAGCGTCGCGACACCGATCTGTTCGCCGAGGATCTTCAACTGCTCTTGGGCTGCGGGTCTGCGCGTATCGAGCGAGGCCAACAGGACTTTCTTCTTGTCGCGGTTTGTGAGGCGGAGCGCGATCTTGGCGGTCGTCGTCGTTTTGCCCGAGCCCTGCAAGCCGATCATCATGATGACGGCGGGCGGCACCGCGTCGAGCGAGAGGCTTGAGCTTTCTTCGCCAAGTGTCTCGATCAGAACGTCGTGGACGATCTTGACGATCTGCTGACCCGGCGTGACCGAGCGCAGAACGTCGGCGCCGATCGCCTTTTCGCGAACCTTGGCGAGGAAGTCCTTGATGACCGAGAGCGAGACGTCGGCTTCAATCAGCGCCAGACGCACTTCGCGCAGCGCGGCATCGACGTCGGCCTCGGTCAGCGCGCCGCGCCCCCTGAGGCCGTCTAACACCGACGACAAGCGATTGGTCAGAGCTTCAAACATCCACGCCTTTCAAGCGTTTTGCCAAATGCCTATCGCGCCCGCGGGCGCAACGCGCTGGCGGACGTTGACCCCAGCCTCATGGCCAGGGCGGATCGGCATTCAGTCGATCCTTGGAAATCGGCGCGGAACCTAGGGTTTCCCCCAGGGCGAGTCAATGTAGGTGCGAGCGCCCCGGCGGCGGCAAATTGGCCTTATTCCATCAACTGCTGGCGGAAATAGGTGAAGGTCAGCGCCAGTTGTTCGGCGCGGGTGCCGGTCGTGTCGGGGGTTTCGAAGTAGAGCGTGGGCTGGCCGAGCGCGTCGAGCTTCGCTGCCATCTTGCGGCCGTGGCCCGGGTGGATGCGTTCGTCGCGGGTCGCGGTCAGGAAGAACGCGCGCGGATACGTGACGCCGGCGCGGACGTTTTGGTACGGCGACCAGCGCGTGATGATTGCGCGCTGGCGCGGGTCGTCGGGATTGCCGTATTCGGCGACGAGGTTCGCGCCATCGGACGAGAGGCGCTTGTAGCGCAGCATGTCGGTCAGCGGGAGTTGCGCGGAGACCGCGTTGAAGAGGCTGGGGTTCTGCACGAACGCACCGGTCGCCAGCAGCGCGCCCTGCGAGGAACCGATGACGCCGAGATGACGCGGGGTGGTGAAACCCCTTGCGATCATGTCGCGTGCAACGGCTGCAAGGTCGTCGAAGTTGCGTTGGCGGCGTTCGCGCGTTGCGGCCTCATGCCAGCCGGGGCCGAATTCGCCGCCGCCACGGACGTTCGCGACGGCGTAGGCCCCGCCCTTTTCGAGCCAGAGTTTGCCGGCTGTCGACCAGTACCAAGGTGTCGTCGAAACTTGGAAACCGCCATACGCGTAGAGCAGCGTCGGCGTCTTGCCGTGCGCCCCGTCTCTGCGGATGAAGAAATAAGGGATGTGTGTTCCGTCGTCCGAGACGGCTTCGTATTGAGCGACCACGACGCCGTTGGCATCAAAGCGATCGGGCAGCGACTTGATGATCCTTGGAACTTTGCCGCTGGTTGCGATGTAGAGCCGGTCGGGCGCAATGAAGCTTTCGTATTTGATCAGCACTTCGGCGTCGACGGGGCTTGCGCTCACCACTTCGGCGCTGCCGTTGTCTGGCAACGTCATGCGGCGCCAGAACCATTGGCGGCCGTCATAGGTCACCTGGTTGACGCGACCCTTCACGTTGTCGAGCAGCGTCAGATAAACCGCGTCGCGGCCGAGCGTCACGTCGGTGATTGCGACCCGGCGCTCCGGCGTGAAGAGCGCCTTCACGGCTGGAATCGTGCCGCCGTTGCCGAGGTACTCATCGAGCGAGAAGCCGACGAGCGCACCTTGTTCGAACGTCGTTCCACCGGCTTGCCAGGGACGCGTTGCGCGGAACAAAAGCTGGCGGCTGTGGAACCCTTTGAACTCGAGATGGCGCGGTACGTCGATGGGTGTCACGCGCGAGTTGGCATCGACGTAGAGGACTTCGCTGTCGCCGCTTGCGAGGCTGCGGACGATGAAAATTTCCGCATTGCCTTTTGCATCGAAGTAGACGGCGGGGCGGACGGCGGCATCGCCGGGTTTGCCGGCGTAAACCGTCTTCGCGTCGCCGATCGCCTCGCCGCGGTTCCACAGCTTGACTGTGCGCGGCGCGCCGGCGGCGGCGTGTGGACCTTTACCCCAGCTCGTCGCGACGATGACGGTGTTGAGGTCGACCCACGCGACTTCCGTCTTGGCGTCGCCAATGTCGAAGCCATTGCGCACGAACGACTTCGAGGCGACGTCGAATTCGCGCACGGTGATCGTGTCGCCACCGTTGCTGGAGAGGCGGATCAGGCAACGCTCGAACGCTGGCGGGAGACACTCGGTGCCGCGCCACGACCAGTCGTGGCCTTGGGAAGCGGCGAGCGCGTCAAGATTGATCAGCGTTTCCCAATCGGGATCGTTGTCGCGATAATCGATGAGTTGGGTTCGGCGCCAGATGCCACGCGGGTGGCGCTCGTCCTGCCAGAAATTGTGCACCCAACCGGCGGCGAGGCTGCCGTAGGGAATGCGATCCTTGGCGGCGACAATCGCCGAGGCCTCGGCCAGCGCTTCGCTGTAGCCGTCGTCGCTGCGCAGGGAGCGCAAGGTTTGTTCGTTTTGGGCGCGGACCCATTTGAGCGCGCGTTGGCCGCGGACGTCCTCAAGCCAGAGGAACGGATCGTCGGTCGTAGCGCCGACTGCGATCCAACAGAAAATGACCGAGAGCAACGCTCCCGCCAACGAGGCCACAACTCGCATCAAGCACTCCGGACCTTCGCACTCGAAACCCAGTCGCGCCCCAAACCCCGCGCGGAATCTGTTTATCACGCGAGGTTAAGGACCACACCACGCGCGAGTGACGGGAGTAGGGGAAAATTTTCCGGCGCGCTGAGACGTTCGGCCGCCATCCCGTGCGCAAAAGTAGTAGCGACAGGGGCTCGCCAGTTGTGGGCACGAATGCCATATAACGGCCCATGAGCGTCGCGTTTTACAAAATGAACGGTCTGGGCAACGACTTCGTCGTCGTCGATGCACGCGCGCAAAGGTTGAAAATCGGCGCGGCAGCGGCGAAACGTATCGGCGACAGGCATCGCGGCGTCGGCTTCGATCAGTTGCTGGTGATCGAGCCTGCCAGCGGTGCGGGTGATGCCGTCATGCGCATTTGGAATCCAGACGGCAGCGTTGCGGAGGCCTGTGGAAACGGCACGCGGTGCGTCGCCGATTTGTTGTTGAAGGAATCGGGCAAGTCCTCCTTGTCGCTTCTGACCGACGGCGGGCTGCTGACATGCCGGCGCACAACCGATGGGCGCGTCACCGTCGACATGGGCGAGCCGAAGTTCGACTGGCAAGACATTCCGCTCGCCGAGCGCATGGACACGCGCACGCTCGATATTCAGCTCGGTCCGATCGACGCGCCGGTTCTGTCTGGGCCGTCGGCCGTCAATATGGGCAATCCGCACTGCATCTTCTTCGTCGAGAACGCAGAGGCGCACGACCTGAAGAAAATCGGTCCGATGATCGAGCACCATCCGCTGTTTCCGGAGCGGGCGAATATCAGCCTGGCGCAAGTGAAATCCAAGGGTGAGATCCGCCTTCGCGTTTGGGAGCGCGGCGTCGGGATGACGCTGGCGTGCGGGTCGGCCGCGTGCGCAACGACGGTTGCCGCAGCACGGCGGAAGCTTGCCGACCGCAAGGTCAAGATCGTGCTCGACGGTGGACCGCTCGACATCGAGTGGCGCGACGACAACCACGTGTTGATGACGGGCCCGACGGAGCTCAACTTTACCGGCGAACTCGCCGACCGCTACTTCGCGGACGATGCGTCATGAGTGTGGACGTGATCACGCTGGGCTGCCGGCTGAATACGTACGAGTCCGAGGTTATTCGCGACAAAGCGCGTGCGGCGGGCCTGCAAGACGCCGTTATCGTGAATACGTGCGCAGTGACCGCCGAGGCAGTGCGCCAGGCGCGGCAGGAGATTCGCAAAGCTCGGCGCGCAAACCCGCTGGCGCGTGTGATCGTGACCGGCTGTGCTGCGCAGACGGAGCCCGCGACGTTTGCCGCAATGCCCGAAGTCGATCAGGTGCTGGGCAATGCCGACAAGTTGGAAGCGCGCTCCTACGCATTCGACGCGACGCGCGAGCGTGTCGCCGTCAACGATATTATGTCGGTGAAGGAAACGGCTTCGCATCTGATTGCCGGATTCGATGGGCGCGCGCGGGCGTTCGTACAAGTTCAGAATGGCTGCGATCATCGCTGTACGTTCTGCATCATTCCGTTTGGCCGCGGGCCTTCGCGTAGCGTGGGGGCCGGCGAAGTCGTCCAGCAAATTCGGATGCTGGTCGCGGACGGCTTTCGCGAGGTGGTGCTGACCGGCGTCGACATTACCGCCTATGGCGCGGATTTGCCGGGGGCGCCGAAGCTCGGTGCACTCGTTGAGAAGGTCTTGGCGCTGGTGCCGGACTTGCCGCGGCTTCGGCTGTCGTCGCTTGATGTTGCCGAGTGCGACGAGCGGCTGATCGAACTGGTTGCAAGCGAGACGCGGTTGATGCCGCATCTTCATCTTTCGCTGCAGGCCGGGCACGACATGATCTTGAAGCGCATGAAGCGCCGGCACACGACCGCGCAAGCTGTCGCGTTCTGCGATGCGCTGCGGGCGCGGCGCAGCGACATCGTGTTCGGCGCGGATTTGATCGCGGGGTTTCCGACGGAAACGGACGCGATGTTCGAGGCGACGCTCGACCATGTGCTGGCGTGTGAGCTCACCTACCTACACGTGTTTCCGTTTTCGGCGCGCGAGCGGACACCTGCCGCGCGCATGCCGCAATTGAACGGCAATATCGTCAAAGCACGCGCAGCGCGTCTTCGCGCGGCTGGTGCTGCAGCCCTCGAGCGGCATCTTGCGTCACTGAAGGGCCACGATGTCGAAGTGCTGGTCGAAAGAGGCGACATCGCGCGCGGTCCGACCTTTGCGCCGATGAAGCTGAGCCGTTCGTTTGCTGGTGGGACGCTCGTGCGTGCGCGGGTCGTCGATGCAGATGCACGCTACGCTTATGCGGAGGCCGCATAGTGAGCGAGAGCGAGGGCAAGAAGCCCGGGTTCTTCGCGCGGCTGAAGGCGGGGCTTTCGCGATCGGCGCAGTCTCTGACGCAGGGGATCACGAAGGTCTTCACGCGCAAGCGGTTGGACCAGGCCGCGCTCGATGAACTCGAGGAGCTTCTTATCGGCGCGGATATGGGCGCGAAGGTTGCGGCGGATGTTGTGGCCGAGATCAAGCGCACGCGGTTCAATTCGGATGTCGGCGAGGAGGAAATTCGCGCGGTCCTGGCTGAGGAGGTTTCGAAGATCCTACGGCGCGTGTCGCGGCCTTTGCTGATCCGGCCCGCGTTGAAGCCGCATGTGATCTTGGTCGCGGGCGTGAACGGCTCTGGCAAGACGACGACGATCGGAAAGCTGGCGCAGAAATACCGAGCCGAAGGGCTGAAGGTCATGATGGCGGCCGGCGATACGTTTCGTGCGGCGGCGGTCGAGCAGCTGAAAGTTTGGGGCGAGCGGACCGGCGCGCCGGTTATCTCCAAAGAGATCGGTGCGGATGCGGCGGGCCTTGCCTTCGAAGCGTTCGAGAAAGCGCGTGCCGATGGTTTCGACGTGTTGCTGATCGACACCGCCGGGCGTTTGCAGAACAAGGCCGGATTGATGGCGGAGCTCGAGAAGGTCGTGCGCGCGATCAAGAAGCTCGACCCGGATGCACCGCACAGCGCGCTTCTGGTGCTTGACGCAACAACGGGTCAGAACGCCGTCGCGCAGGCCGAGGTGTTTCGCGATACGGCACGAATCACGGGGCTCGTGATGACGAAGCTCGACGGCACAGCGCGCGGCGGCATCTTGGTTTCGATCGCCGAAAAATTCGACCTACCTGTGCATTACATTGGCGTCGGCGAAGGCGCCGACGACCTGCAACCGTTTGACGCAGAGAGTTTCGCGCGCGCACTCGTCGGACTAGCAGCCTAGCGATTTGCACCCCAATTCTTCAGCATTCGTCATGGTTTCCAGCGTGACACCTGTCGCGCTGACGCGTGATTCGCAAGCATCACAACACGCGAAAACGTGATGGATGAGCGATCCGCGTTCTGGCGCCGTTTAGGCGAAGGGGACTATGTTGCCGCCATGAATCCCCTGAAAAAACTCGCGCTCGACCTCGGGCCCCTCGTCATCTTTTTGGTGTCCTACTACGCGTTCGGCGTTTATTGGGCGACGGGCATATTCATCGTCGCGACCGTGATCGCCGGTGGGCTCTCCTACGCGCTGAGCGGGAAGGTTTCGCCGCTGATGATTTTCAGCGGCGTGTTCGTCGTTATTCTGGGCGGGCTTACCATCTGGTTGCAGAACGATCTCTTCATCAAGCTGAAGCCCACGATCTACTACGTGACGGTGACCGGCATCTTGGTCGTCAGCCTTCTCATGAATCGTCTTGTGCTTCGCGACGTGGCTGAGTTCGCATTCAAGCTGACGGACGCGGGTTGGCGGAAGTTCACCTGGCGCTTGGCAATTTTCTTCGGCGTGATGGCTGTGTTGAACGTGTGGGTCGCGTTCACGTACTCGTTCGAGACGTGGCTTTGGTTCAAGTTCGCCGGGCTTGCGGCGCTGACCTTCATCTTCATCCTGACGCAGGCGTCGCTGTTCGAGCGTTACGAGCTCAAGGACGCCGACAAAGATACGCCGACAACCGCCTAAGGTTGCGGCGTGATCTGCAGGGACATCGCATTCAATCCGTATTGCCGCACGACGACAGCGCCGTCGCCGTTGTGAACGGGCGCCGCATCGGCGGCGCGGGCCGCCGTTAAGGCCCGCGCTTCCGGAGCGTCGGGAAGTGGCGCACGCTCGATCAAGATGAGCTTTGGGTCCTTGGCCGGGTCGAAGGCGATTTCGATCGGGACTTCATGCGCGCCGAAGCCCGTTAGGCGCACGAGCAGCGGGTCGGCTTGGTTGAGGCGCCATGCGCCGACGAGGTCTTGGTCGGCAATGCGGATCGATTGAATTCCCGACTGACCCCTAACCGCGAGCGCGAGGTAAAGCCCGCCGCGGGCGCCTTTGATCGTGCCGCGCAGCACCTTCAGTTTGTCTTGCGCCATGACTTGATCGGTCACGAGGCGTGGCGGTTCGAGTTTGAGATCGATTGCGGCCTTGCTGCGATCCTCTTGGGGGAACAAGCCAGCGTACAGATACGGGGCCGGGGCGGAAAAGCCGTTCGCCTTGAGGTAGACCTCGTCCGGTGATCCTTGGAAGTCGACCAGCCAGCGCGGCGCGCTCGTGGCGTCGTCGTAGTACGTGATGTTCTGGCCGCGCGGGTGGTTCGGCGCATAGGCCGGCATGAGGCTTGCCCCAATTGCCGCGACGACGATGTTGACGGTGAGTGCCACCAAACTCCAACGGGCCTCCCTCGCCGCAAACGCCCAAACGAAGAGCGGCGTCAGTGCGAGCACGAAGGCGAACAGGACCAGGATCTTGTACTGGCTTAGGTGAAACCCGAGAACGAGTTCCAGAAGAAGCAGGAACGTCAGCCAGAAGAAGGCCGAGAGGGCGAACCCGACGGCCGCAGTGATCACGAGGGGGCGGCCGCGCGCCATCGTCAGCGTTTCACTCCAACCCACGACGGCGACGGCCGCGACCGGCCACATCATCGGATAAGCGGCGCCCGTAACTGTGATCGCTATGGTGAGTGCTAAGGCTGCAAGCAGCAGCCAACTCGATAGAAGGAGTGCCCGCATCTCGACCCGACCGGCGACGAGCATTGCGTTCGTGAGGGACACAGCGATGCCGACACCCGCGAGCGCGATCCGCGCGAGCCACGGGGCGGGGTGGTCGAGCGGGTGAACGCCCGGCCAAATGCCGAGCGGAAATGACACCAGCCAACCCACGGCGACGAGCATCACGCCGCTTCCCACGATTGCGAGCGCGGTCCACGCCACAGCTGCCGCCGAAAATGCACCGCGGTGGACGACGATCAAGCCGATGATCGCGACGAGCGACAGCGCCGCGATCGGCACGTTCATGGCGGCCGGCCAGATCACCATCATCAGACCGTGAAGATCGAAGTAGCTGGCGTCGGCGTCTGATTTCAAGGCATCGAGATCCGCTTCGGCGAGCGCGGTGACGACGGTGAAGGCGTTGTCGCCGTGGTGCTGGAGCGTGTCGCGGTTGAGGTTTGCGAGGTTGTCGTTGCGCGAGTGATAGAGCGAGGCGGAGTTCGAGAACGCGAAGTTGAAGCCCGAGAGGTTCGCGGCCCTGCGATAGACACTGAAGTCCGTGTCGTTCGGCAACAGTTGATAGACCTCGTAGGTCAACGAGTTTGCGCGCGGGTGCGAGACCGTGCGGGCGAACAGATCCATAAGCTTCGCGCTGCCCTTGCCGGTCTCGAACATCATCGAGGGGCCGGAGGCGCCGCGGGCTTCGACATTGACGACGATGCCCACATTCTTGAACAGCGGATGGCGCTGCGCGAAGGCGATCGCGCCGCGAAGGCCCATCTCCTCACCATCGGTGATGAGAAAGATGATGTCGTTCTTCGTCGGGCGTTTTGCGATCGCCTTCGCGAGTTCGAGCATGACGGCGGTACCGGCCAGGTCGTCGCCGACGCCTGGACCTGCAGGCACGCTGTCGTAGTGCGCGGTGGCGAGGACGGCCTTGCCAGGCTTCGAGCCCTTCTTCACCGCGATGATGTTCTCGACGTAGCTGCAGCCTGGGCGCGTCTCCGGCGGCGCGCATTGCGCGGTCGACTGGATTTCAGGCGTGTAGCCCGCGAGGGTCAATTCTTGAACGATGCGATCCTTGACCGCGAGATTCGCGGCGGAGCCCGCCATGTGCGGAACTTCGGGGCCGAGAACACGTGCGAGTGTCTCTATCGCGCGCGCTTGTGTGAAGCCGGTGTTGGCGGCTGTGCCCGGCGCTTCGAGTTGGGCGGTTGCCCAGAGCATGAAGAGCGCGGTGACAACGGCGGCACCGAGAAGCGTCGCAAGAAAGCGGATGTTCATGACCATGTCCCCATTCGAGGGAGCCTAACTCAGGTCTTCCGGCTTTGTCTTAGGTTTGAACGGGCAGAGGTCGAGCACCGGGCAAACGGGGCACTTCGGTTTGCGGGCGACGCAGGTGTAGCGGCCGTGCAGGATCAGCCAGTGGTGCGCGTGCTGCATGAAACGGGCAGGCACAACCTTCATGAGCTGATCTTCGATTGCACGCGGGGTTTTGCCCTTCGCGAGCCCCATCCGTTGGGCCACACGGAAGACGTGCGTATCGACGGCGATCGTGGGTTCGCCGAATGCCATATTGAGGA
>JANNEL010000204.1:0-2634 GCA_031378595.1 Alphaproteobacteria bacterium | reverse complement strand
AAAGAGATTGCGCCGTCGGCGCCGAAGGCGCCATCCAAGCGCTTGATTGGCGCTCCGCGCCAAGGAGAAAGCTCCCGCTTCTTTGCGGCTTTGCGTCTTTGCGTCTTTGCGGGAAATTCTTCTTTCTTAGGCGACGCAGGCTTTTTCGAGGACCTTGACGATATCGCCGACGACGGTGTGCACGAGCTTTTCGTCGTCACCCTCGGCCATCACGCGAATCAGCGGTTCGGTGCCGGACTTGCGTATGAGCAAGCGGCCTTTGGTTGCGAGGCGCGCTTCGCCGGCTTGGATGGCGGTGGCGACGTCTTGGTTTTCGAGCGGCTTCATGCCGGCGCGGAAGCGCACGTTCTTCAGGATTTGCGGCAGCGGTTCGAAGAGGTGTGCCGCTTCGCTTGCCTTCTGATTGTTTTCGGAGATTACGGCCAGGACCTGCAGAGCGGCGATCAGGCCGTCGCCTGTCGTCGAGAAGTCGCTGAGCACGAGGTGGCCCGACTGTTCGCCGCCGATGTTGAAGCCTTTTTCGCGCATGCATTCGACGACGTAGCGGTCGCCGACAGCTGTGCGCACCAGCTGCAGGTTCATGGCGTTCAAATAACGCTCGAGCGCGAGGTTCGACATCACTGTTGCGACCACACCGCCGCCCTTCAGCGTGCCGGCCTTGGACCAGGAACGCGCGATCAGCGCCAGAAGCTGGTCGCCATCGATGATGTTGCCCTTCTCGTCCGCGACGACGACGCGGTCGGCGTCACCGTCGAGCGCGATGCCGAGGTCGGCGCGGCTTTCGCGCACCTTGGCGCACATCGCCTCAGGCGAGGTGGAGCCGACTTTGCTGTTGATGTTGAAGCCGTCGGGCGTGACGCCGATCGAGATCACTTCGGCGCCGAGTTCCCACAGCACTTCCGGCGCGACGCGGTAGGCGGCGCCGTTCGCGCAGTCGAGCACGATGCGCAAGCCGTCGAGGCGCAGGTGTGCCGGGAACGTGCGCTTTGCAAATTCGATGTAGCGCGCCTGCGCGTCGTCGATGCGCTTGGCGCGGCCGAGGTCGGCCGGCGCGGCCAGATGGTCGGCGAGGCCGTTGTCCATCATCGTTTCGATTTCGGTCTCGACGTCGTCCGAGAGTTTGTAACCATCAGGGCCGAACAGTTTGATGCCGTTGTCTTCGTAGACGTTGTGCGAGGCCGAGATCATCACACCGAGATCGGCGCGGAGCGAGCGCGTCAGCATCGCGACGGCGGGTGTCGGCAGCGGACCGAATTGCAGCACGTCCATGCCGACCGAGGTGAAGCCTGCGACCAGCGCGGTTTCGATCATGTAGCCGGAGAGGCGCGTGTCCTTGCCGATCACCACGCGATGGCGATGGTGGCCGCGCGTGAAGTAGCGTCCTGCAGCCATGCCGACACGCAGCGCGGTTTCCGCAGTCATCGGTGCGGTGTTCGCTTTGCCGCGAATCCCGTCTGTTCCGAAGTACTTCCGGCTCATTCAATCCCCTCAAAGTCAGTGGTCGAGGCTAGCACGGAAAGCTTTCGATCCCGAAGCTCCGGACACGGACGAACGTCACGAATTGTTAAGGATTCTGACGGTTCTGGAGCGCCGTCCACACGGAAAGGGCGTGCTTCAGCGCCGCGACGTCGTGGGTGCGCAGGAAGTCGGCGCCTTGGCGTGCGGCAAAGAGTTCGGCTGCAAGGGTGGCTGGACCTGAGTCCGCCACCTCAACGCCCGCGAGTCGGCGGATGAACGACTTGCGGCTGACGGAGATGAGGACCGGAAGTTTGTAGCGCGCCTTCAATTCGCCCAACCGCCGTAGCACGGTGAGCGAGACTTCCGGGTCCGTGCCGAGGAAGAAGCCCATGCCGGGGTCGATGACGATACGCTCGCGCGTGATGCCAGCGCTTTCGAGAGCTTTCAGTCGCGCGTCGAAGAACGCGAACAAGCGCTCGAAGATTGTCGTGGGGTCGGTTGCCATGCGCTCCGCCCTGCCCCGCGGCGCCACGTTGTGCATGACGATGAGGCGTGCGCTGGATCGTGCGAGCGCTGGGTAGATCGACGCGTCGGGGAAGCCCAGGATGTCGTTCAGCCAGGTGATGTCTTGGGTGAGCGCCCAGCATTGCGTCTCGGGCGCGAATGTGTCGATCGAGAGTACAGCTTTGCCTTTGAGCGCCGCGACGATGGGCGTCAGCCGCGCGATCTCAACGTCCGGGGGCACGTGTTCGGCATCCGAGTTCGAGGCGGCGGCGCCAAGGTCGATCGCATCGGCGCCGTCCGCGGTCAGCTTTAGCGCATGCGCGACCGCGGCTTCCGGCGCCAGAAACTTGCCGCCGTCGGAAAACGAATCCGCCGTCGCGTTCACGATGCCGAAGATTTGGAGCGTGCGCTTCACCGTGCCGCCCGCCGCGCATTTTGGTTGTCATGGTCCGCGCAGGCGGACCACCCACGACTTTCAGCCGTTGACGATCGCGATACCCACAACGCTTGAACGCATTGGCGACGCTTGAAGTCGTGGGTGGTCCGCCTGCGCGGACCATGACACTTCTTTGTGCAGATCAACGGCACGTCAGCGACGGGGAGCCAACGACTTCGCCTTGGTCGGTGATGAGGCCTTCGAGCTTACATTCTTGGACGTCGGGTGGGACTTCG
>JANNEL010000193.1:0-9993 GCA_031378595.1 Alphaproteobacteria bacterium | reverse complement strand
TCGGCGGTCTTCGCAGAGAGCTGAATCTGCTGCACATCGTCCGTGCCCGTCATTCGCCGCTGCACGGCGAGAATCGGCATCAAGATCGTGTCGTCTTGGTCTTGCCCGAACGTCGACTGGCCCTTGGCCGCAAGTACGGCGATCACCTCGCACGACGTCGTCTGCCCAAGCCGGATCGACGCGCCGAGCGGGTTCTGCTGCCCAAAGAGTTCCTTGCGCGGCGTTTCCCCAAGAATGCAAACGGCACGCCCGCCGCGCTCCTCACTCTCGCTGAACGGCCGCCCGAGCGCGATCCCCCACTCCCGCACGACCAAGTAAGCGTTCGTCGTTCCGTTGACCGCGATCTGCCAGTTGTTCGAACCGTACACGGCTTGCGTCTGCTTGATGGTCGACGGCGCAACCGCGAGGACGCCCTGGATCTCGCGCTCGATCGCATGCGCGTCGTCCATCTTGAACGGCGTTTGCGGCGTGGCGGGGCCGGCACGCTGCGGCGTGAACGGCACGACGAAAAGCAAATTGCGCCCCATCGACGCAATGTCGGCCGTCACCTTCATGGTGAGGCCCTGGCCCAGCGTCACCACCGTCACGACCGCGGCGACGCCGACGATGATGCCAAGTGTGGTGAGCAGCGACCGCAGCAGGTTCGCTCTCAATTCCCGCCAAGCGAGTTGTAGCGTGGTCCAGATCATTCCGCGGCCTTCTGCGCCTGCGAATCGGATGCGATCTTGCCGTCGCGAAAACGGATTTGCCGCTTCGCGTAGGCTGCAATGTCTTCCTCGTGCGTGACGAGCACAATCGTCATCTTGCGCCGCGCGTTCAAATCTTCAAGCAGCTTCATGATCTCGTGACTGCGCGACGAGTCGAGGTTTCCGGTCGGTTCATCCGCAAAAATGACCGCAGGCTCCGTCACCAGCGCGCGTGCAATAGCGACGCGTTGCTGCTGCCCGCCCGAAAGTTCCGAAGAGGTGTGATTGGCCCGATCGCCGAGGCCGACAAGGTCAAGCGCCTTGAGCGCCTGTGTGCGCCGCACAGCCGCAGGCTCGCCGCGGTAGATCAGCGGCAGCTCGAGGTTCTCGCGCGCCGTCGTACGCTTCAAAAGGTTGAACCCCTGGAACACAAAGCCGATGTAGTTGCGCCGCAGCAGCGCGCGCTGCGAACGCGAGAGCGTGCCCACGTCGATACCACGAAAGTAATATTGCCCGCCCGTCGGCGTATCGAGGCAGCCGAGAATGTTCATCGCCGTCGATTTGCCGGACCCCGATGGCCCCATGATCGCGACGAACTCGCCGTCGTTGATCGCAAGGCTGACGCCGTCGAGCGCCCGGACTTCCGTCTCGCCCTTACCGTAGATTTTCGAGACGCGGTCGAAGCGGATGAGCGGCGCGTCGGCCATGGCGCTACTTCTGCCCGTTGCGGGCGATATCAAGGACGAACTCGTCGCCGGCTTTCACGTTCGTGCTGGTCACTTGCGTGCGCCGCCCGTCGGTGATGCCAAGCGTCACATCTTGCGAGGCCAACTTCCCGTCTTTGCCCAACGACCAAACCTGTCCTTTGCCGCTCGCAATCGGATCGGACGGCGCCGTCGTTGCCTGCGGGATCATGCCTTGTGCGGCAGTTTCCTTCTCAGGTGTGAAGCGCAAGGCCCCGTTCGGCACGCTGAGCACGTTCTCGACGACCTTGGACGTGATGTCCGCCGTCGCCGTCATGCCGGGCTTGAGCAAGCCCTTCTCGTTTTGAACGCTCAAGACACCTTGGTAGGTGACCACGTTCTGGATTGTGCGCGCCGCATTGCGCAGTTCGACGACCTTCGCCGTGAAAGTCTGCGCGGGATAGGCATCGACCGTGAATGTCGCGTCTTGGCCGGTCGACACCTCGCCGATATCGGCTTCGTCGATGTCGATCGTAAGCTCAAGCTTCTTCAGATCCGACGCGATGACGAACAACTCCGGCGTTTGGAACCCGGCCGTCACGGTCTGCCCGCGCTCAATTTTGCGGTCCAACACGATCCCGTCGATCGGCGATCGGATGGCGGCCTTCGCCAGGTTCGCATCCGTTTGATCGGCCTGCGCGCGCGCCGTATTCAGCGTAGCGCGAAGCGCGTTGCGAGCAGCCAACGCGCCGTCATACGTCGCTTGCGACGCAAATCCCTTGCCCTTCAGCGACACGGCGCGCCGCAAATCGTTCTCCGCCTTCACGAGATTGGCTTCTGCTTGGGAAACACTTGCCCGCGCCTGTACGGAGCGCGCTTTGAGCTCGTCGGTGTTGATCCGCGCGATGACCTGGCCCTTCGTCACGCGATCGTTGAAATCCACGTAGATCTCGTCCATGCGG
Source organism: Alphaproteobacteria bacterium (assembly GCA_031378595.1). Lineage (GTDB taxonomy): Bacteria > Pseudomonadota > Alphaproteobacteria > Micropepsales > Micropepsaceae > SZUA-430. The sequence goes on along the minus strand of JANNEL010000193.1, from coordinate 7,662 downwards.
CCCGAAACTTCGGCACCGACTGTGACCTTGTCGATCGGCTGCAGCGTGCCCGTTGCCGTCACCAAGGCCCGGATCGTCGCGATCTCGGCCTTGCCCTTCACGTATTCCGTCTTTTTCGCGGGCGTAAGCATCCACCACGCGACGATCAAGATCACCAGAATGGCGAGCGTGATCGCCCACCAACGCCGCCACCACGGCGTCGCCGCGCGCCCGACCCCAAGCGTTTGTTCGATCTCACTCGCCGCGGTCGCCCGCTGTCCACTTACATGGTTCATAGCGCTGTATAGGCCAGCAAAGGCCGTGCCCCATCAGAGTGACGTATATAGGTACGCCCCAGACAGCTTCAAACAGCCGTTGGGTCAAGGGTGTCACGTTCGCGTTAGTTAATGCGAGTACGGATCGAACGCGTCGCGCAGCCCGTCGCCCAGCACGTTAAACGCGAGTACAACCAAGATAACCGGCGCGAGCGGGATCAAGAGCCACGGATAAAGCTCAACCGCACTGATATTTTGCGCCTCGTTCAACAGCACGCCCCAGCTGACGACGGGCGGCCGCAAGCCCAGTCCAAGGAACGACAGTGCCGTCTCGCCCAGAATCATGCCCGGGATGGCGAGCGTAACGCTGGCAATCAGATGCCCCGAAAAGTTCGGTAACATGTGCCGGAACAACACGCGCATGCGGCTCGCGCCGAGCAGCTCGGCGGCAACCACATAGTCCTCCTCCCGAAGCGACAAGACCTTCGCGCGCACCGCGCGCGCCAGCCCCGGCCAATCCAGCAAGCCCAGAATCAACGTGATCCCGAAATAGACCCAGATCGGCGACCACGTTGCAGGCAGTGCCGCTGCCAACGCCATCCAAAGCGGCAGCTCCGGCAGCGCGCGCAACAATTCGATCAAGCGCAACACGATGGCATCGACCCACCCGCCCAGATACCCGGCAAGCCCGCCCAGCAAGCAGCCGAGCACAAAGCTCAGCGCAACGCCCAAGAGCCCGATCGTGAGCGAGATGCGCGCGCCGTACATCACGCGGCTGAAGATGTCGCGCCCAAGCCGGTCCGTGCCGAATATGTAAAAGCCCGTGCCGCCTTCTGCGGCGCACACCAAGTGAACGCGCGTCTCGATAACGCCCCAAAACGCGTACGGATCGCCGTCACATATGAATCGAAGCTTTTCGACACGTGTCGTATCGAGCGTGAATGTCCGCGAAAACGTCGTCAGATCGACGTCGGATTTCAGCCGATAGACGAAGGGTCCGACAAACGCACCGTCGTGAAACCAATTCACATCCGCCGGCGGCGCATAGAGCGCTTCGTTGTCCCGCGTCTCAGTTGCGTAAGGCGCAATGACTTCGACGAACGGCAACATGCCGTAGAGCACGGCAAGAAAGACGAACGAGAAGAACGCGCCCTTCCTGATCCACAACCGGTCCAGGAACGTCGGCCGCTCAAGCTTGGCCAAGATAGCGGAATCAACGGTGCTCATCGCTCGAGCCCCTGACCCAACCGCACGCGCGGGTCGATCAACCCAAGCAACAGATCGGATACCACCGTGCCGACGAGCGTGAGGACCGCGGCGAAAAGCAGAATGAACCCAGCCAAGAACTGATCCTGCGCCTGCAGCGCCCGCACCAAGATCGGCCCGACGGTCGGAAGCCCCAACACGACCGACACGATCACCGACCCAGACACCAGCGACGGCAACAAATTACCGATATCGGCCACGAACGGGATCAGCGCCATACGCACCGGGTAACGCAGCAGAAGCCGCGTCTCGCTGACGCCTCTTGCGCGCGCCGCAATCACGTAGGGTTTGCGCAATTCATCGAGCAGATTGGCGCGCAACCGCCGGATCATCGCGCCGACACCCGAAAACGCGATGATGACGACCGCAATCGTCAAATGCGCCGCCAGAGACTGTATCTTTGCCGACGTCCAATCGCTTTCCGCATATTGCGGGTCGACCAAGCCCCCGATCGTCACGCCGAACCAAGCGTTCGCATAGACCAAGACAACGAGCGCCAGCAAGAAACCCGGTGTCGCCATCGCGAAATAGGCAAATCCCGCAACAGCGTAGTCGCGCAGCGAATACTGTTTGGTCGCGGCAACAATGCCAAGCGGGAGCGCGAGCAGATAAATCGCAATGACCGCAAGCACGTTCACCGCAACCGTGGGGCCCAACGCATAGCCCACGACATCGGCAACCGGCTTCTTGAATTCGAACGAGTACCCCCAATCGCCTTGCAGCAATCCGGAATACCCCCGCGGCCCTTCCACCACGCCGAGCCAAACCAAGAATTGTTCGATCACGGGTTTGTCGAGGCTGTACTCTTTGCGCAGGTACTCCGCCTTCGCTGCGCCCGTAGCGTCGCCCTGCGCCTTCAACTGCACGATCTCGTTCGACAGATAGTCGCCCGGTGGCAATTGAATAACGAGAAAGATGAGCGCCGCGATGATGAACAGCGCAAACGCCATCAAGATCAGACGCTCGGCTGCGTAACGCAGCATCATCCCCCCGTGGAGAAAATCATTGGGCGAACCAGAACTCGTCCATCCGGTACATGCCGAACTGCGCGCCTGGATCCCAAGAGAAGATGCCCTGCGCCGGAACATTGCGCAATTTCGCATTGACGACGATTGGCTGCATCACACCCGAAACCGTGCCGATGATGAATTGCTGTTCAGCATGAATGGCAAGCATCCGCTCCCACGCAGCCTTGCGCTCGGCCGGTGATTTCGCGCTGTTCCAAGCCGCATCGAGCTTGATCAGCTCTTTCGCGGCCGGCAGGTCCGGCGCCTCGCCGGACTTCCCGTTCGTCTCGAAATAGTTGCCCCATTTGGGCCAGATCAGTGTGTCCTGGCGCGTCGGCGCAAGCTCCGCCGGGCTGAGCTCTGGCGTCGGAATGCCGGTATCCCAACCCGACCACACCGTCATCATCGCTTCGCCCGCATAGGCCCGGCTGCGCATGATCGTGCGGTCCGAAGGCTTGATCACGAGCTTGATGCCAAGACCTTTGTAGTGCTGCGCGATCAGCTGCAGCACGTCGTTCTCGTCCTTGGACTCACCCGATGTTTCGACGACAAGCTCAAGCGGCCGCTTGTCGGCCATGAGCCGCACACCGTCCGCGCCACGCGTCAACCCGATTTGATCCAGCAGCGCGTTGGCAGCTTTCGGATCGAACCCGGCGTTCGCCGTCAAATACTCCGGCTTGAACAACGGCGACGCCTTGAGGACGGCATTGTTGCCTTCCACGCCCAACCCGAAGAACAGCGCTTTGTTGATATCCGCGCGATTGATCCCGAGCGCCAGCGCGTGGCGAAAGCGAACGTCGCGCATGAGCTTCCGCCATCCCGCGTCGTTCGTGTTCAGATTCGGATAGAGCGCAACCTGCGACCCCTTCGCGATCGGCCAGGTCAGAACCTTGTACTTCCCGCGCGCTTCGTTCGCCTTCAACACGGTGATGTCCGCAAATGAAAGCCCGCGCGCCTGCAAGTCGGAATCGCCGGCCGCCGTCTTCGCGGCGACCAAACCGGAATCCGTGATCGACACTTCGATCGCGTCGACATACGGCAGTTGCTGCCCCGACGTATCGACGCGATGGAAGTACGCGTTACGCTTGAACACGAAACGGGTGGCAGGCATCGATGTCGTTGCGGCCCACGGCTGCAACGTCGGCATGGCCGGGTTGTCGTTGTCGTCGATCGCGTCCATGCGATTGTGCAGTTCCGCCCACGACCGCGCTTTTCCGGCCGCGACTTTCTTCGCAAGCTCCGCCGCATTCGCGTACTTGACGTGGAACTGCTTCAAATAGTGCGCCGGCCGGTAGATATAAGGCTCGCGGGCCTGCGCGAGCGAAGCCAAGAACCGTGAATTGGGCTTCGACCAGCTATAGCGCACGGTCACCGCATCGATGACCTCGACCTTCGGCGCTTCGCCCCCGTTCAAAAGCTCAACCGGCGGCCCGCCTGGATTGAGCTCCTTGTTTGCAGCGACATCTTCCCAAAAATAGCGAAAGTCATCCGACGTGAAGGCTTTGCCGTCCGACCATTTATGTCCCGCGCGCAGTTTGAACGTGAAGACGCGCCCGTCCTTCACCTCGACCGACTTCAGCAGGTCGGGCTTCAGTTCCAATTTCGGCGTCCACGCGACAAGCCGCGCATAGCCCCACGTGTTGAGCAGGCGAACGTCCTTCTCCTTGCTCAGCAACATGCGCAAAATGCCGCCGGGCCGACCGGTCTCCCGCCCCTGCGATTTCAGATCGACGACAAGGGGCTCGCTGGGCACGCGCGCGGCCACGCCGGGCAGCGTTTTCTTCTGCACGTCCGCTTGCAGCGACGGCGTCTCTTTGTAAGCGACCTTGTCCGCCGCTTGGGCCACGCTTGCAAAACACGCGACCACCAACGCGGCCCAGATCGAACGCTTCATGCCGTCCCTCGAATTGTTTAGGCGATCGCCACGATATGGCCTTCGCCGACCGTCTTGTAGCGCGCTTTCGCGCCTTTTTTCAGGCGATAGGGCTCGTCCCATGCGGTCGGGTCCGAGGCACGGCCTTGCATCAAGGCGCCCAAATCCAACTTTCGGTCGGGATCGGGTTCCGGATTCGCGGCCAGCAGCGCCTTTGTATACGGATGGTGCGGGTTCGCAAAAAGCTCCGTCGTGGGGGCAGCCTCTACGATCCGCCCGCTGCACATCACGAAAACGCGTGAGGCGACCGCTCGCACAACCGCCAGGTTATGGCTCACGAACAGACTCGCAATCCCAAGGTCCTGCCGCAGACCGTCGAGCAGCCCCAAAATCTGCGCCTGCACGGAAACGTCCAACGCCGATACCGGCTCGTCGCAAATCAAAAGATCGGGCCCAAGCGCCAAGGCGCGCGCAATCCCGATGCGCTGGCGCTGCCCACCCGAAAACGCATTCGGATGACGCATCAGCATCACGCCCTCGAGACCTACGAGCTCAAGCAGCGCTGCGCCCCAACGCAACCTGTGCGCCGGATCGCCGAGGCCATGAATGACGAATGGCTCGGTGACGATCTCCTCCGCCGTCATGCGCGGATTGAGCGATGCGAACGGATCTTGAAACACATACTGCACCCGCGCCCGATACTTCGTCAGCGCGCTACCGCTCAGTGCCGCGACGGATCGCATCGTCTTGCCGTCGTTGATCAAGATCGCACCGCTGTCGGGTGTCAGCGCGCGCAAGATCATCTTCGACAGCGTCGACTTCCCGCATCCGCTCTCGCCGACAAGGCCGACGCATTCGCCGGCGTTGATCGCAAGACTGACGCCCAGCACGGCATCGACCGTATCGCTCTCGGCGGCGACAAGCCCCCGCTTTCGCGCAGTAAAACTCTTGCTCACGTCCTTGATGTCGAGAAGCGGCGTCCCAGGCGGAGGCCCGATCCGCTCTTTCCATACAGGCGCCAGTGTCTGTATCGCGCTACTACGCGCGTGCGTCGGGTTCAGCGCAAACGGCTCACCCTCAAGGCGCGGCACGGCGGCAAGCAGAGCGCGCGTATAGTCCGACTGTGGATTTGTCAGCACGTCGTGCATGGTGCCCTGCTCGACGACAACGCCCTCGCGCAGCACGATCACGTAATCCGCGATATTCGCCACAACGCCAAAATCGTGCGTGATGAACAATAGCCCCAACTGCAACTCATCCTGCAGATCGCCGAGCAGCTTCAACGCCATAGCCTGCACCGTGACATCGAGCGCGGACGTCGGCTCGTCCGCGATCACAAGCGCGGGCCGGCAAATGAGAGCCGAAGCCAGCATCGCCCGCTGCCTCAGGCCACCTGACAATTCGAACGGATAACGCTTCATCGCGCCGTCGGGATCGGGAAACCCGACATGCGCCAAAACTTCCACCGCGCGCCGCCAAGCTTCGCTCGTCGAGACGCGCTCGTGCATCAAGAGCGTCTCCGTCAGCATCGCACCAATGCTGACGACGGGAGATAGCGCCGCTGAGGGCTCCTGAAACGCCATCGCGATCCGGTTGCCGCGCAGCTTCTGAAGGGCGCTGGGTGAAACGCGCGAAAGATCGATCTCCGCCGCGTTGTCGCGAAAGAAAATACGCCCGCTCTGTTCCGCGCGATGTTTCGGGAGCAGCCCCATCACGGCGCCCGCGATCGTTGATTTGCCCGATCCGCTTTCGCCGACAAGCGCGACCGTCTTGCCGCGCGGCACGCTCAAACTGACTTCGCGCAGGATCGGCCGCACATAGCGTCCGTCGCGGTAACCGACCGACAATTTCTCGATGGTCAGAACGTCGCCGGCCATGCGCCTAACGCCCCGCCGTCGCGATCAAGCCGGCTGCGAGCAAGTTAGCATGCGTCGCATTCGAAATGCCGATCTCCGCGCGCTGCGCGGCGGCCCACGCCTGCGAAAGCAACACGCCGAAGCCTTCAAGGCGGTCGTCGATCGACACAGTCGTCGTGGCGCTACCCAGCTTCAAATCCATCCACCCCTGTTGCCGATCGCGGCTCAACGGAAAATGCCTAAGCTCGAACCGCTGAAGCTCCGCCCACTTGATCGTACGCTGCCCGAACATCCCGCCCGAAACGCGCAGGCCAGTGTCGTCCACCTCAACGACACCCCTCCAGCGGGACACAGTGCCCGCAAGATAATGCCCAAACAAGACTGCCAGAACCAGAAGGGTGAAGAACGCCACAGTAAGGCGGGGCACCAGCGCCAAGAACAACAACGTCAGCCCGAACGCCACGATCCCGCGAACGAGATCGCCCCGCAGCGCGGAAGACTTCCAGCGATGGATGGTGACGTCGCTCACAGCCCGAACACCGCCGCCGGCGTATGCCACTGGACAGCAGGATGACCGCGTGTCGCCTCCAACAGATTCACGATGATCCGCTCCTTCGCGGCGTCCCAATAAGCATGATGTGTGAGAAGCCCGAGTGGCTCTGCCGCCCGTGCTTGGCTCGCGCGACGCCAACGTAGTTTTCGAAGCAGCAACCCAGCGATCAAACCCTCGTCCTTCACGACACGCCCGCGTCGCCAGTCGATCACGTCGAGATGCGTATTCACTTGCATGAGCCCCGGCATGGGATGCGCAGCCGTACGCGGTTTCCATGTCGATAGCCCACAATAACCCAATGCCGGCAACTGCTCGACCGCAGCCGGCGCGATCCGGTTCCACGGCGGCACGAGCACCGGCAACAACCGCCGCCCAAAGCTCGCACGCATGAGCGCGATGCCGCGCTCCAAATCGGCTACGATATCGTTGGAGCTCCGCGCGCCGCCAAGCTCACGCTTCGCTTGCCCGGGTCGCGCGTGGTTCTCATGCGCAAATCCGTGCACCAAAACTTGCGCGTGCTTCTCGCGTTCCAGCGCCTTGACCAACCGCGGCTTCAGCTTTGCCGGGATCACCGACAACCCGATCTTCACATCGAACCGCGCGGCAGTCGCAAGCATGCGCGAAAGCCGATCCGAAACATCCTGCGCATCGTCGTCGCGCCACCAGAATTTTGCTGTGCGACGCTCGCGCGCCCAAAGATCAAGCTCCTGACGCACCCGGTCCAACGTCATCGCCCAAGCACCGCTTTGATCGCACGCACTGTCCCGTCGCCACCGTTGAAGTCGATCGCCGCTGTCGGTGGCGTCGAGCCCACGGTCGCATCGATCAGGCGGGCCACATGGGTTGGCCCGCC
>JANNEL010000192.1:0-3384 GCA_031378595.1 Alphaproteobacteria bacterium | reverse complement strand
GCCGAAAGATCCCGTTTGTTTGAACAACTACGGCAACGCCCTCTCGCTCGTGCGCCGTTTCGAGGAAGCGATCGCAACGCTCGAACGCTCGCTCGCTATCAAGCCCGACATGGCCGACTCCTGGCTGAACCTCGGCCGCACACTAAACCTCGCAGGGCAGGGCGAGCGCGCATTGAAATGCTTCGACCGCCTGCAAAAGCTGAAGCCTGACAGCCAAAGCGCAAAGTCCGGCGTCAGCCGCGCGCTGCTTGGCCTCGGCCGCACGAAAGAGGCCGAAGAGGTCGCCGAGTCGTTGATCGCGGCGGCGCCCGAAGCCTCCGCCGGCTACGTGAATCTGTCGAACGCCCGCAAATTCAAGGCAGGCGACCCGATCATCGACAAGGTCGAAGAACTGATCGCGGGCAAAGACACCAGCGCCAAGGAACTGCGCGGCCTCTACTTCGCCGCAGCCAAGATGAACGACGATATCGGCCGCTACGACGACGCATTCCGCTACTACGATCTCGCAAACAAAGCAGCCGGCGGCAAGTACGACACCAAGGCGCTTGAGCAGGGCTACGCCGACCTCAGGCAAACCTATACCCGAAAGTTCTACGACGACCGCCGCGACTTCGGCTTGGATAGCGAACGGCCGGTCTTCATCGTCGGCATGCCGCGCTCCGGCACCACGCTGACCGAAACGATCATCGCCGCCCATCCGAAGGTTCACGCGGCGGGCGAGCTTGAGACGATCAAGAAATGCGAACGGGAGATGGCAGGCCTCGTCTTCCGCGACGATGGGATCCACAAAAATGCGCGCCAGTTGACCTGGGTCGGCGCCGAAGTCTTAGCGCAGCGTTACCTCGATGCGATCGACGTCAAGGCAAAGAACGCGAGCGCGACCCGCGTTACCGACAAGATGCCTCACAACTTCCAGGCCGTGGGCTTCATTGCAACGCTGTTCCCGAAAGCGCGCATCGTCCACACGCGCCGCAATCCGTTCGACACTTGTCTGTCTATCCTGCAGCAGAACTTCAACGACGCGCACTCCTATGCGCGCAATCTGACCGACCTCGGCCACCATTACGCGCACTACCTGCAGCTGATGCAGCACTGGCGGGACGTAATGCCGGGCCGCATGCTCGAGATCGACTACGAAGACCTGGTCGAGAACCAAGAAGAAGTCTCCCGCAAACTGATCGATTTTGTGGGTCTGCCGTGGGACGAAGCATGCCTCCGCCCGCAGGACGTCCAACGCACGGTCCTAACCGCCAGCGTCTGGCAGGTGCGCCAACCGGTCTATAAGCGCTCGGCCGGCCGCTGGAAGAACTACGAACAGCATCTTGGGCCATTGCGCGATGCGATGAAGGCAGCCGGCGCTAATATCTGACGCAGCGTTCCGTATGCCGGATCCACTGTCTTAAACCTGTGACTCTAAAGGCACGTTCGCGATGAGATCGGCGCGAACGTGCACACGCACTGTGTTCCCGAATCTCGATTTCCCTATATTCCGGCGATTGGTTAACCAAAAAGATTCGGGCCACTAAGGTCTCGTTAACCACGGGGTGTCCTTCTGAGGAAGACGACGGTGCGGAGGCGTCTCCGTGGCCTACGGCGATATTCAGGAGGGACTAATGAAGTTGAACAAGTTTGGCGCTACCGCCGCATCGCTCGTGGTGCTGGCCTTTGGCTCCGCAAACGCATTTGCAGGCGCGATGGGCACGGTGAACATCGGCACCGGGTACACGTGGCAAAACGTCGATGATGCCGTTGACCAAGACGACGGGTTCATGAACCTCGTCATTGGCGGCAAAGTGAACATTCCCTATTCGCAGACGGTCAACGTCCAACTCGACGCATTCGCCGACGCGGGTTACGGCAACGAAAACGACGACAATGCTTACGGCACGGGCATCGGAGTTGGCGCGCACATCAACTATCGCGACGAACAGGGCCTTTTGGGCGTGTTTGGCTCGACGGGCCGTTCCGCTGCGATCGACGACAACACGGCGTCGTTCTTCGCTGCGGGCATCGAAGGACAATGGTACTGCGACATGTGGACCATTTCGGGCCTGATTGGATACCTGGACTCTGGCGATGACGAAGACGGTGGTTCCGACGACGATTACTTCAACAACGCCGGCTTCGCGCAGTTGGGCGTGGCCTACTACGCGAGCAAGCGCCTGAAGTTGGACGCAAGCTTGGCGTACGCAGACGGTGAGCAACAAGGCAACGATGCCGAACTGTTGGAATGGAAAGCGGGCGTCGAGTACCTATTCTCGCCCACGGTTCCAGCGTCGGTCTATTTCGAGTACCGCGGCGCGGACACTGAAGAGCACGGCGGAAACGACGAGCTTCAGAACCACGCTGTGAACGTAGGCGTACGTTTCCACTTTGGCGCAACCGACCTTATGAACTCTGACCGCGCGGGTGCATCGGCATCGCTACCGGCGTTCCAGCGTTGGGTCCATGAAGCCGGCGACGCAATCGACTAGGCGAACGGTAACGGCAGTCCGGCTCACGCCGGACTGCAAGTTTCGCGTTGAAGACGCCTGAAAGGCGCTCACGCAATGGGGCGTCAAGCTGAAGAAGACCCAAGTCTGCAGCTTGGAACACAACGAATGTCAGGAGGCATGCATGCGAATGAAACAGATTTTGCTGGCGACTTCGGCGCTGGCAGTGCTCGCGGGGGCGCAGCAGGCCCAAGCAGCAAGTGATATGTACGTCAGCGTCTTCGGCGGCGCGAACTTCCAACCCGACCAATCTCAGAGCTTCTACAGCGGAGAGTCGTCGTTCGCACTGAATCCCGACACAGGATTTGTTTTGGGCGCGACGGTTGGCACGCGTTTGACGAACTGGGTGAAGGGCCTGCGCGCGGAGCTTGAAGTCGGATACCGCCGTAACGACGTTGGCGGCGTTTGGACCACAAGCACCAACGCCACGGGTGGATATGTCGATGCGAACATGTCGACGTTCTCAATCATGGCGAACGCTTGGTACGACATCGACATCGGCAGCAAAGTTCGTCCCTATATCGGCGGCGGCATTGGCTGGGCGCGCACAAAGCTCGAAGTCCAACTCGTCGAAACCTTCACCTTCAGTGGTCCGAATTTGACCACGCGCAGCAGCAGCCAATTCGAGGACTCGGGCTTTGCTTGGCAACTGGGCCTCGGGATCAACTACGAAGTGGCGCCTGACGTCGATCTGGGCATCGGGTATCGCTACTTCGTTGGCCCGAGCCTCAGTGACGGTGGCGAGGGCTTCTTGCTCTTCGGCGATGGCGTCAGAGTCGACAACGAGAACCATGCTGTCCAAGTCAATCTGACGATCGGCATCAACTAAACCGCACCAAAGCCAGATTCTGGTGAAAGCGGGCCCAAGATGGCCCGCTTTTTTTTTCGAGTG
>JANNEL010000178.1:0-4822 GCA_031378595.1 Alphaproteobacteria bacterium | reverse complement strand
TCGCCTAACAGATTTGGAGAGGGCGCTCAACGCCGCGACGGATTAGCGGCGCACGACGATGCAGGTCGTGCCTTTGTCCCGTAGCGTCCGGCAAAGCCCGAGAGCGGCCTGCCGGTCAGGCAATGCCTCGGCGAACAAGCGGTAGACAGTGCCTTCAGAGCCAGGAACCGTTTCAATCACGTGGCTCAATCCGTTGAGCAACTCGCCGGCAACTTTCAGCGCCTTGGTCCATCCGGCTTCCGCCGTGTCGCGCGACTTGAACGAACCAAGCTGGATCGCGAACGCAACATCGCTACCGCCTTCGCCCGTTGCCGACGCCGGGACCGACGACACTGGCGCGATCGTCACGATCCGCGGCTTGCTCCGTTGCGGCGCGGGTTGAACCGGTGCCGCCGCCAACTGCTTTGCCGGCGGAGCCGCCGACACACCAGCGGGCGACACAGCAGCGGACGATACAATTGGCGTTGTGGGCGCGGCCTGCTTCGGCTGATCGTCGTAGGCTGGCCTGAGCGACACAGGATTGCGCACAGGCGTCGCGGGCTGCACCGCGGGCGTTTGCAGCGCGAGGTCCGCAGACGGTGGGGGCGGCGTCCACGGCGTGAGCTGCACATTGCCTTCCGCAGCCGCAACCGGCGAAACGCCAGGCGCCGCCGATAGTACGAACGGCAACACGGGCCCCTTCGCCACCTTGCGCCGCTGCAGCACGTTGCTCATCTGCTGCGTTTCTTCAAGCTTGTCGAGGCGCGACTTTGCCAGCGCAAAGTTCGGATCGATCGCAAGCGCCCGGCGAAACGCATCCATCGCCTCGCGCCGCTTGCCTTGGGCTTCCAGCGCCATGCCCTGCCACGCGAACACGAACTGCGGATGCGGATGCCCGTTCCTCAATGCGCTGTCATAATCGACGATCGCAAGATCGAAACGATTGAACCGACGGTGCACGTTGCCGCGATTGGCGAACGCTTCCGCATAGTTCGGGTTCATCTTGATGGCGAGGCTATAGTCGGTGAGCGCGGATTCGAAATCGCTGATCGCCTCGAACGCAAGCCCGCGATTGTTCAATGTGCGCGGACGAAATGCGCGCGGCAGATCCTCGTTCCACAACGCCGTCGCATAATCGAGAATTGCGCGTCCCGCTTGTCCTTCGCGATAGAACGCCATGCCGCGGTGGTAGTAGGTGAGCGCAAGGCTTTCGGGCGAGAGTTCTTTGCTTTGGATCGCGCGTGTGAACAACGCGACGGCGGTCTCAGGATCACCCGCAGTCAATCGCGCGATACCGGCGTCGGCATCCGCGAGGCCGCCCGCCTGAGCGGCGACGCCGGAAACCATAAGACTTACAAGGACTAGCGCCACCCGCAGCATAACCGCCAGGATATAGTGATTCGGGCACAGTCCATACTGCCGATGGTATTGCACCGCGGCGGTTGCTAGGTGTGTGCCACAAAATCTAGTCGCGACGCATGCGATGTTCGCGAGATGTTTAGGGTCACCGCTCGATGACGACAAAAGAGATCAGACCGGTTCGAAAAGCGGTGTTCCCGGTCGCCGGTATGGGAACGCGCTTCCTGCCCGCAACGAAAGCGGTGCCGAAAGAGATGCTCCCCGTCGTCGACAAGCCGGTCATCCAGTACGCCGTCGAAGAGGCCAAGGCCGCGGGGATCGAGCAGTTCATCTTCGTCACCGGCCGCGGCAAGCACATCATCGAAGATCACTTCGATCACGCCTACGAGCTTGAGGCCCTGCTCTCCTCCCGCGAGAAAACGGATGAGCTGCGCAGCTTGCTCGAGGCGCTGCCGCCAAGCGGTTCGGTCAGCTTTACCCGTCAGCAGAACCCGCTGGGCTTAGGCCACGCCGTTTGGTGCGCCCGCCACTTCGTCGGCGACGAGCCGTTCGCAGTGCTGCTGCCGGACGAGCTTTTGGTGGACCAGCCGGGCTGTCTCGCCCGCATGATGGGCGCCTACCGCCAGGTCGGTGGCTGCGTCATTGCGGTACGCGAAGTGCCGCTGGAAGAAACGAAGCGCTACGGCATCATCGATCCCGTCTCGGAAAAGGACGGATTGATCGAAGCGCGCGGCATCGTCGAGAAGCCTCTCCCCACGGAAGCACCGTCACGCCTCTCCGTTATCGGCCGCTACATCCTTCAGCCGGAAGTCTTCATCGAACTCGAACGCCACGAACGCGGCGCGGGCGATGAGATTCAGCTGACGGACGCCTTGGCACAGCTTATAGGTCGCATGCCGTTCCATGGCTTCCGCTATGCCGGACAGCGCTATGATTGCGGTGACAAGGTGGGCTTCCTTCACGCAAACATCGCTGTCGGTTTGAGCCACCCGGACACCGCAGGCCCGTTGAAAGCAATATTGAAAGACCTGCAGTTCTAAAGACGCAGGCACGCCCAAGGACTTTGAAATGCGCGTTGCGATGATCGGCACCGGCTATGTCGGACTCGTTTCGGGTGCCTGTTTCTCGAACTTCGGCCATCACGTCGTGTGCGTCGACAAAGACGCCGGCAAGATCGCGCGCCTGAAGCGCGGCGAGATGCCGATCTTCGAACCGGGCCTCGATGCACTCGTCGCCGACAATGTGAAAGCCGGCCGCCTCGCCTTCACGACCGATCTCGCCGCAGCCGTGCCGGATGCGGAAGCCGTCTTCATCGCCGTCGGCACGCCAAGCCGGCGCGGCGACGGCTTCGCCGATTTGAGCTACGTCTACGACGCCGCAGCCGAAATTGCCGACGGCCTTAAGAATTACGCGGTCGTCATCACCAAATCGACCGTCCCTGTCGGCACCAGCAAGAAGGTCGCCGACATCATCCGCGAACGGCGCCCGAAGGCCGACTTCGACGTCGCCTCGAACCCGGAATTCCTGCGCGAGGGCTCGGCGATCGAAGATTTCCAGCGCCCCGACCGCATCGTCGTCGGAACGGAGAGCGAGCGCGCCCGCAACGTCATTCGCGCGCTGTACCGTCCGTTGTTCCTGAACGACAAGACGCCGTTCGTGTTCACGACGCGCGAGTCTTCGGAACTCATCAAATACGCCTCGAACGCATTCCTCGCGATGAAGATCACGTTCATCAACGAGATCGCCGACATTTGCGAAAAGTCCGGCGCCGATATCCAAGACGTCGCCCGCGGTATCGGGCTCGACGGACGCATCGGCTCGAAGTTCCTCAACGCGGGGCCCGGTTACGGCGGCTCCTGCTTTCCGAAGGACACGCTGGCGCTCGTGCGGCAGGCGGACGAATGCGGTGCACCGTCACGCATCGTGGAAGCGGTCGTCGACGTAAACGCCAAACGCAAGCGGCGCATGGCCGACAAAATCGCGACCGCGTTCGGCGGCGTGAAGGGCAAAACGGTCGCGGTCCTCGGCGTGACGTTCAAACCGAACACCGACGATATGCGCGACAGCCCCTCGCTGGACATCATTCCGGCGTTGCAAGCGGCGGGTGCAACGATCCGCGCCTTCGATCCCGAGGGCATGAAGGAAGCGGGCAAACTCCTATCCGGCGTCGCCTGGACTGAAGACGCCTACGACGCAATGACGGGCGCCGACGGTGTCGTGATCCTGACCGAATGGAACGAGTTTCGCGCCCTCGACCTCAAGCAGCTCAAAACGACGCTGAAACGCCCTCTGCTGGTCGACCTGCGCAACATCTACACGCTGCGCGAAATGGCCGACGCCGGCATCGAATATCACAGCATCGGCCGCGCTGCGGCAAAGCCCTAGAACGCGATCTGCGGGGAACGGATGAACGAGTACGTGTTGGTTGCGGCTGGGTTTGCGCTACTGATTTTGGGCGCAGAGGCGCTGGTTCACGGTGGGGTTGGCGTTGCACGGCGCTTGAAGGTTTCGCTGCTGCTCATCGGTGTCACGATCGTAGCCTATGGTACGTCCACGCCGGAATTGCTCGTCAGCGTGAACGCGTCGGCCAATCACGCCTACGGAATTGCGGTCGGCAATGTTGTCGGCTCGAACATCTTCAACATTCTCTTCATCCTCGGACTGACCGCACTCATATCGCCGATCACGGTGTCGCGGCGGGCGATCGGGCGCGACGGTTTTTTTGCACTGGCGGCGGCGGGACTGTTTGTTTGGCTGGCGCATCGCATGCCCGTGCTCAGCTGGCTCGAGGGCGTCTTAATGCTCGCGATATTGCTTGCGATGATACTGATCAGCTATGCACAGGAGAGCGCAGCTGGGGCAGTATCGGAAGACTCGCGCCACATGCGCGAGCCCACGCTCGGTCATTCGGCGATCTTAGACGTCGGCTTGGTTCTCGTCGGGATCGCCCTGCTGATCCTTGGCGCAGAGGTGCTGGTGCAGAGCGCCGTCGTCATCGCGCGCGCGAACGGCATCTCGGAGGCCGTCATCGGGCTCACACTGATTGCGGCGGGGACATCGTTGCCGGAATTGGTGACGTCCGTGGTGGCCGCGATGCGCGGGAACTCGGACATTGCGGTTGGCAACATTGTGGGCTCGAACATCTACAACGTCCTCGCCATCCTCGGCGTCGCATCGGTGCTGGGACCGGTCGAGATCGATCCGGAAATCAAGGCCATCGACATGTGGGTCATGCTGGCCGCAACAGTCGCTTTGTTCCCGCCGATGTTGTTCGGCAATCGGATCGGGCGCACTTACGGGCTGTTGCTGTTTGTGGGTTACCTCGCCTATGTCGGCTACCTGTTTCAGAAGGCGGGTTTACTGCATTTGCCGGTAAATTAAGCAATTCGCCCGGACCGCGTTGCGAAGGCGCGCTGCCGGGGCCACACTTGCGCATGACCCTTTTCGATTCCGAATGGGCCGAGCACATCGAGGTAGCGGAGGC
>JANNEL010000158.1:0-9319 GCA_031378595.1 Alphaproteobacteria bacterium | reverse complement strand
CCCACCCATCGCGGAGCCTTGGTACCCCCGCACCCCCCAGCACTCTCGAGCCTCCCCCCGCGAAGGCGCGTTTGCCGCGTGTCGCGGAGGCGATCGTTGACAGGCGGCGGTTGCGCGTTGGCGCCATCGCGTGGCCGGTGTTGACGAGCGCAAAGCAGCCCGTGCCGTAGGTCGACTTCATCAAGCCTTCGCGGAGGCAGGCTTGACCCACCGTTGCGGCCTGCTGGTCGCCGGCAATGCCCGTGATCGGGATCGATGCGCCGAACAGCTTCTCGTCCGTTGTGCCGTAGCTGGCGGCGGAGTCGTGCACGGCAGGCAGGACAGCCATCGGGATCTTCAGCCAACCCAGGATCTCACTGTCCCAGCGGCCTTTGACGATGTCGTAAAGAAGCGTGCGCGAGGCATTCGTGGCGTCCGTCGCGTGCACCTTGCCACCGGTCAGGCGATAGACGAGCCAGCTGTCGATCGTGCCGAAGGCGAGTTCGCCTTTCTCGGCGCGTGTGCGGGCGCCGGGGACGTTGTCCAGCAGCCAGGCGAGCTTGGTGCCGGAGAAATAAGGGTCGAGCAGAAGACCGGTTCTGGCTGCGATCGCGGTTTCTTTGCCTTCGTCTTTCATGCGCGCGCATGCCGCCGCGGTACGACGGTCCTGCCAGACGATTGCGTTGTGGACTGGCGTGCCGGTCTTGCGGTCCCATAGGACCGTCGTTTCGCGTTGGTTCGTGATGCCGATTGCGGCGACTTCGTTTGCGTGGCCTGAGATCGCCTCGCGGGTGACTTTCAACGTCGCTTGCCAGATTTCTTCCGCGTCGTGTTCGACCCAGCCGTCTTGGGGGTAGAACTGCTTGTGCTCGGCCTGCGCGACTTTGAGCGGCGTGCCGTTCGTGTCGAACAAGATGGCACGACTAGACGTCGTGCCCTGATCGATGCTGAGGATCTTGCGGGCCTTGGTGGTCATGCGCTGGGTCCGGCGGAAAGTTAGACGATCGGCGCAATGTTAGCCACGATTCCCGTGCCAGTGCGACTGTCTCCCACTGGACGCCGGGGCGACGGCTGCTAAGTTGGCCGTATGCTCGACCCTTTTGGCCGCCGGATAACCTATCTTCGCGTGTCGGTGACGGACCGTTGCGACTTCCGCTGCACGTACTGCATGGCGGAGGACATGACGTTTCTGCCGAAGGCGGAACTGCTGACGCTGGAGGAGCTCGACCGGCTCTGTTCGGCCTTCGTTGCGAAGGGGGTTCGCAAGCTCCGGCTGACCGGCGGGGAGCCGCTGGTTCGGCGTAACGCGATGAGCTTGGTGCGCAGTCTCGGCCGGCATTTGCAGAGCGGCGCGTTGGACGAACTCACACTCACGACGAACGGCAGTCAGCTCTCGAAGTTTGCCGGCGATTTAATGGCGGCCGGTGTGGAGCGGATCAACGTCTCTCTCGACACGCTCGATCCCGTACGGTTTCGCGACATCACGCGGTGGGGAAAGATCGAGCCGGTGCTTGAGGGGATCGAGGCAGCGTTGGCTGCCGGCTTGAAGGTCAAGATCAATGCGGTGGCCTTGCACAATATCAACGAGGACGAGATCGAAACGTTGATGACGTGGGCACACGGCAAGGGCATGGACTTTACGCTGATCGAGACGATGCCGATGGGCGAGATCGATGCCGACCGGATGACACAATACTTGCCGCTGTCGTTGGTGCGGGCGCGATTGGCGCAAAAGTTTACGCTGCACGACAGCGACTACCAGACCGGTGGGCCGGCGCGCTATGTGCGCGTGGCCGAGACCGGCGGTAGGCTCGGGTTCATAACGCCGCTCACACACAATTTTTGCGAGAGCTGCAATCGCGTGCGGCTGACGTGTACCGGCACGCTTTATATGTGCCTCGGTCAAGATGATGCCGCCGACTTGCGCAAGCCGTTACGAGCGAGCGCGGACGATGCGTTGCTCCATGCTGCAATCGACGAGGCGATTTCGCGCAAACCGAAGGGGCATGATTTTGCGATCGACCGGCGGCAGCAGGCGCCTGCGGTGGCGCGCCATATGTCGGTGACCGGCGGCTGATGCGCTACAAGAAACCCTCATTTGCGGCGTCGAATGCGCCGGAGGCACAAGCGGCCTTGCGCGAACTCACGAAGCGGTATGGCAACGCAAAGGCCGATGCCGATGTCATGGTGGCGCTCGGCGGCGACGGGTTCATGCTCCAATCCGTGCACAAGATCCACAAGCGGGGCTTGCCAATCTACGGCATGAACTGCGGTTCGGTTGGATTCTTGATGAACGAATATGCGCCGAACGATTTCCTCGAGCGGCTGGACATAACCGAGGCGCAAGCGATCCATCCGTTGCGCATGAAGGTGAAGACGGCGTCCGGCAAATCGCAGACTGCGCTCGCGTTCAACGAAGTATCGATGCTGCGCGAGACGCGGCAGGCGGCGAAGCTGCGCATTTCCATCGACGGTATCGTGCGGCTGGAGGAGTTGATCTGCGACGGCATCTTGCTTTCGACGCCGGCGGGATCGACCGCCTATAATCTTTCCGTCAACGGGCCGATTTTGCCGATCGATGCGGCACTGCTTGCGCTGACGCCGATCAGCGCGTTCCGGCCGCGCCGTTGGCGCGGCGCGCTGCTTGCGCGTGCGGCGAAGGTGGTGTTCGAGATCCTCGAAGCCGACAAGCGGCCGGTCAGCGCGGTTGCCGATCACACCGAAGTACGCGAAGTCACGGAAGTCACCGTCGCGGAAGATCCAACCGTTGCCGCGACCATCCTCTTTGATCCCGATCGCTCACTCCAGGAACGCATCCTGGCCGAGCAGTTCGTCACCGGTTGATCAGGCCTCTTTTGGTCGTGCCAACAAGACGAACAACAGGGCGACGGCGGCTGGTGCCGCTTGCGTGAATAGGATCGTGAGCTTTGCGGTCATCGCACCGAACATGCCCGCCGCGATCACGCAGACCAGGAAGAACACGCGCAGATCGCGTCGGCCAGACACGGCAGCCCAAGCAAGCCCGCCCGCGAGCAGCAGATTGTAGAGACCTTGGTTCGCGGCGAGCACTGCGGTTGTGTTCATGAACTCCGGGGATTGGGCGAAGATGCGTTGGCCGATAGGACCCGTCCAAAGGAACATCTCCAGCACCGCGAATCCGGCGTGGATCAACGCCACGAGAAAGACCAACAGCCCTGCGAGCGCATTCATTTGCGGTTTCCCCTATCCACGGACTGCTGACATCGGTTCTTCGATGACGCCGTAGCCGGCGTCGGGCGGGATCGTCAGTAGCTGCTTGCCGTCCTTGGAGATCACTTTCGGCTCCACGGTGACGATACGGTCGGTTTTTGCTTTTGCAATCGCTTCGGCGACGGTCTTGCTCCGACCCAACTTCACCAGGTTCAGCTTCGTCGGGAAGATGATTGTCCAGCGCTTGTCTTCGATCGCGTCGTTCGGGTTGACCCAAACGGAGTCGACGGACTCCGATCCGTCATGGCGGCCGAGTTGGCCCTCGGGCGTTGCGGCCAAATAGAAGAACGTGTCGAACCGCTTCGGCATGAAGACGGGCGTCACCCAATGCGCAAAGGGGACGAGCGCGTCGCAAGCCAAGCGAAGGTTCTCGCGCGTCAGGAATTCCGCAAGACCAACTTCGCTGTTGTTCAATCTGGGACGCCAACTTGCCAGTGCGCTGGAGGCGGCTGCATCGACGTAAGCGGCAGAGCCCGGTTTGCGGGCCAGCAGGATGCCCGATTCCTCGAAGCCTTCGCGAACAGCACAGGCAATCAAGCTCAGACGCAGATTGTCAAGCTTGTCGGCGCCGTCGGCGTGGTTACGCAGCGCGGGATCGTTATCGTGAGGGTCGAGTTTGCCCCCCGGAAAAACCAAGGCGCCGGACGCGAAATCGATCTGATGATGTCGCTTTACCATGAATACTTCGAGACCGGACGCCCCGTCGCGCAAGAGCAGGATCGTCGCGGAAGGCAGGGGATTGGCGGGTTCTTTGGCGTCTGACATCGAAGCCCTCAAAGTTATTTCAAACCTTAGCAATTCAAATACTCAATGGCGGCTGGAGGCTCCCTTAAAGGCTTGTCCGGTAAACCTGGTGACAAGCGGCAAGGGGTCCGCACCAGTAGAGGTTTGCCATGAACGACAAGTCATTCCGGCTCGACCCATCTGACATCGACCGGGCGTTCGAACGCAACGAATTCCGTGTTGTGTTTCAGCCTACGGTCGATTTGTCCAGCGAACGCATAACGGGCGCTGAGGTTTTCGTGCGCTGGCAGCACCCCCAATACGGGCTTTTGCCGCCGGGTCTGTTCCTCGATTTCATCGAGTCGCAGGGACGCATGGCCGATATGACGGGCTTTGTTTTCCACGCCGCCCTCGATGGCGCCCGCCGGTGGAAGAAGCTGGGCCGCGACTGGTCCGTGTCGATCAACGTGGCGCCAGGTACCGTGACGGCGCCTGGATTTGCTCATGGGCTGGAGCAGCTTCTCAACGAATACAAACTCGATGCTGGCCAAGTCATCGTCGAAGTACCGGAACGCGCGGTCGCACAAGAGCCTGAAGCGCTGTGCGAGGCGTTGCAGTCGGTGCGCCAGTTGGGTGTTCATGTGGCTCTCGACGGTGGCGGTATCGTACCGGTTGACCTCGCCCAATTCGTGCCCATGCCGTTCACATCGATCAAGGTCGGTGGGCCGGCGAGTATTCGCCTGGCGCAGCGCTTGGGCGTGAAGGGCAAAGGTGCGATCGCCGCGCGTTTGCGGTTCGCGCGTCAATATCAGCTTGAAGCCGTCGCGGTCGGTGCAGAAGACGAGGCGACGATGTCCGGACTTGCAGCAGTCGGCTTTACCGCGGCTCAGGGCGTTTGGATCCAAAAGCCGATGTCGCTCGACGAACTGCTCGCTTGGGACGGCACATGGGCGCGCGGCAAGGTGGCTATGGATGCACCGCCGGTTTCGCCACGCGCGATCGTGCCGCACGCTGCGCCACGGCCAGCGGTGTCCGCATCGGCCCCGCCGATGGCGAAGCCCCTGTCGGATGCGCCGCACGCGCCTGCAGTGACCAAAGAAGACATGCAGCGCGCGCTTGAGGCTGTTCGTGCGCGGCGCAATGCGCCGACACTGCAGCCGAAGCCCGAACATCGCGAAGGACCGCTGATGCCCGCGCTTGAAGCGGCCGATCTTGAGGATGTGGTCGAGGACGAAGAGACGATTGCGCCGCCTGTGAAGCGAGAGGGCTTCGGCGCGCCGCTCGAGGATTGTCCGTCGATGGGCAGCCTGGTGCGGCGCCGCGCCGATAGTCCGGACCACGCGTAGCATTTTGGGGGGCTGATACTTCTCTCTGTGTGGGTCAACTCGCCGCCGGTGACGTCTCCCCCGAATCGCCGGCGGCACTTTCTTCCCGCGTTCGTGCTAAGGGAGAGACCTCGATACTTTGAGGCTTCTTCACATG
This sequence comes from Alphaproteobacteria bacterium, assembly GCA_031378595.1. Classification (GTDB taxonomy): domain Bacteria; phylum Pseudomonadota; class Alphaproteobacteria; order Micropepsales; family Micropepsaceae; genus SZUA-430. The sequence continues at coordinate 3,886 of JANNEL010000158.1, read as the reverse complement.
GGTTTCTACGAACGGCGCATTCTGCCTTGGCTTCTCGACGCGGCGATGAGCGCAAAGCCGATCACCTATCAGCGTAAGAAGGTCGTGCCGTTGGCGGAGGGCCGCGTGCTCGAAATCGGTATCGGGGCGGGGCAAAATCTAGAGTTCTACAATTCCGCGAAGGTCAGCCACGTTTGGGGTCTTGAGCCGTCGCCGGAGATGCGGGCTCGGGCGTTGAAGCGCGCCAAGGACATCAAATTCAGTCTCGAATTTCTGGACTTGAAGGCTGAGGAGATTCCGCTCGCCGACAAATCCGCCGACACCGTGCTTGTGACCTATACGCTTTGCACGATCCCTGAGGTGGTGCGCGCGCTCAAAGGCATGCGGCGGGTGCTGAAACCGGGCGGACGGTTGATCTTTTGCGAGCACGGGAAGGCGCCCGATCTGAGCGTTCAAAAGTGGCAGGAAAGGATCACGCCGATTTGGAAGGTGATCGGCGGTGGCTGCCATGTGGGGCGGCCGATCCCGGATCTCATTCGCGAAGGCGGATTTGAGATCGAGAAAATGGAAACAATGTACCTGCCCGCGACGCCGCGGTTTGCCGGCTACAACTATTGGGGCAGCGCCAAATAGCGTTACGAGCAACTCGTCTCGCGCGCAGTAATTCATACGTTGTTAAGCGTAACGGTTACCCCTGCGTTTACGCGGGTCATGCGAAGTTTCAGGCTCAAACTCGAAAGATCGCGTGCCATGAAATCTTCGGTTGTTATTGCTCTCGGTGGAGCGCTGTTCGTCGTTTTGTTGGGCGCTTACTTGATCGCCTACGCCACGACGGTGCGCGACCCGGTCGAATGGAAGAGCGGCGACGTTATCGTGCAGAATTCGGATGCAGCCAACATTCTCCCGCTGTTCGCGGTGGACGGTAGCGGTGCAACCCATATCGGGATTGTGGACGCGCGCGAAGACGGCGCCGTGGTGATCGAGGCGGTTGACAAAGTTGTCGAGACGCCGGTTCAGACGTTTCTGGCACGCGGCGTCGACAAGGCTTACACCGTCTACCGGTTCGCATCGCTCAACGATGCGCAGCGCGCCAAGGTGGTCGAAGCCGCACGCCGGCAGTTGGGCAAGCCCAACGACTTCTTTCTGCGCCGTAGTTGGGATCAACTCTATTCGAGCGAGCTTGTGCGCCTCGCCTATAGCGACATCGGGTTCGATTTGGGCCGCTTGCAGCGGCTCGGTAAAATCAGCGGCGATTTGACCAGCGTCCGCTCGCAATTCTTGCGCAACTGGGAAGCAAACACGGACTGCCAGAAGCGCAAGCTCGATGTCGAACAATGCTGGGCCCTGATGGTCAAGCAAGAAGTTGTGACGCCCGCCAGCATCGTCGCCGACGCGCATATGAAGAAGATCTACGAGGTCAAGGCAACGGCAGCCAGCACCATCACGTTGACGAGCGTAACCGGCCAGACGCCCAACCCCGGCGCCGCGCCCTAAGTGCGCCTGCCAGAATAGAGCGAGATCGCGCCGGTCGGCGTCGGGATCACGAGGTTCGTGCGCACATCCGAGAAGCCCGCCTCCAGCATCAATGCGGGCAGGATGCCGTCGGCGTTTGGCTGCGTCGTGCCGAAGCCGTCCAGCGCCTGAACCTGACGGAAGGCCAGCCGCATCAACGGCGACTTTTGCTCGCCGTAGTCAGCCACGTGAAACTCACCGCCGGTGCGTAAGGCCGCGAACGCGCTTAAAATGGCGGAGCGTTTGCCGGCGAGCGGGACCTGGTGGAGGACCAGGCTGGACACGATCTTGTTCGGCCGGACGCCGGCGGCCGCGGTTTCCTGAGCGTAGCCTTTGGCAAAGTGGACGAGCACGTCGGCGTCGCGTGCCTTGAGTTCGGCGCGCGACAGGATTTCGGGGTCGGGATCGATGCCGTAGACCGAGGCACCCGGGCAGGCGCGGGCGAGCATTACCGCCAACGTGCCGGTCCCGCAGCCGACGTCGAGGATCACGTCACGCGGTGTCGGGTCAATTTGCTTGATAAAGGCGCGCCGCCACGTGCGCTCGCATGTCATCAGCGAGACGGTTGCATCATAGAAAGGCGACAGGCGGCGATCGCCCAAGGCCGGAACGTAAGCACGATCAAACATGGCCGGTTCTCCCCAGCCCGAGACTGATGTCCCGGATGTAGTGATGAGCAAGGTCTGATTCAACGTCTCGGGATAGATGACGCATGAGAGCGCGTCGCGTGACAGTGGTCATATCCTGACCGAGTATTCCATCCCGTGACCGAGCGGTAACGTAACGGAAGCGAATCCGTTGCTGCGGTCCTGCATGCGGCGAACGTAAGGGCGCAGCGTCCTTTTGAAAGTGAAAATATTGTCAGCCAACACAACAGCGCCGCTGCGCATTTTTGGTGCAAGCATCTCAATCATCGGAACGTACAGGTCTTTCCAGCCATCGAGCAGCACGAAATCGACGGGTGCGTCGATGTTGGCCAGCGTTTTCATGGCGTCGCCTTCACGAATGTCGACGAATTGTTGCAAGCCCGCTTCCGCGACGTTTGCGCGCGCCGCTTTAACCTTTGTGGATTCGAGTTCGCTGCCGATGACGCGACCATTGTTCGCATGCGCGGCTGCCGCCAGATAAATCGTCGAAATGCCGAACGATGTGCCGAACTCGACGATCGTTTTCGCGCGAATCGCACGTGCGGTGACGTAGAGCATGCGGCCTTGACCCGGATCGACGGGGATATAGGCGTTTTTCAGGAACGGCTCGGCGGCTTTGAAAACACTGCGGCCGGTGAGCACCGCGCCCAATGCGGACGGTGCCGCGCGCAGGAAGATCCAGCGGTCACCTTTCGCGCGTTGGTGCAGGTTGTTCAGCGTCGCCGCAATCTTCGGATCGTCGAGACCAAGGTCGGCATTCGTGACGGCGACGTTCATGTGCGCTGTTCCAATCGGGTGAGGCGGATCGCTTTTTCGGGGCATGCCGCCACGCAAAGGCCACAAGCGTGGCAGACGTCCGGGGCGGTCACAAAACCTTGTTTTCCGCCGTGGACCAGCACTTTGAGCCAAGGACCGAGGGGGAGGGCCTTGAGCTCGGCCGCCGTCAGTTTGCGGATTTCGAAAACGTCGTAGGGGCATACGTCCGCGCAATCTCCCGCGCCCTCGCATTTCAGCGCGTTGATAACGGGGGCGACGACTTTCGGCGGCTGTTTGCAGTTGGACTCAGTCACCGTCATCGGCTTGTCCTTCGAAGTAATCTGAGTTATTGCTCGTATTATATGAGTGTTTGCTCATTTTGAATACTCGCATGAGGTGAGCCATGGCCAAGCGTGCCAAGAAGACCGCAAACCCGCGAAAAGCGCCGGAACAAGACCGCTCGCGCGCGACGGTCGAGGCGATCGTCGAGGCGGCGGCTCACATTCTGGTCAAGCACGGTTATGACGCCTTTACGACGAACCGCGTGGCAGAGCGGGCAGGGGTGAGCATCGGTTCGCTCTATCAGTATTTTCCGAACAAGGACGCGCTGCTTTCGGAGTTGATGCGCCGGCACCTTGTGGACATCGAGCAGACAGTGGAGGCGATGGCCGCGCGCGCTTTGTCGGCACCGCTCGCCGACGTCATCCGCGCCGGCATTCAGCAGAACGTTCAATCGCACCTGATCGATCCCGAACTTCATCGCGTTCTCTCCGAAGAGGTGCCGCGTCTGGGCGCGTTCGATTGGAAGGTTGCGTTTATCGCCCGGATGGAGACGCGCGTGCGGAGCATACTTGAGGCGCGGCGCAACGAGATTGTCGTCGGCGATATCGATCTTGCGGTCTATATCATTACGCGCACGGTTGAGGCGGTCGTGCACAACGCAGTCACCCGTCAGCCGAAAGCGATCGCCTCCGGTGCGCTTGCAGATGAGT
>JANNEL010000149.1:0-2361 GCA_031378595.1 Alphaproteobacteria bacterium | reverse complement strand
GTTCGCGACGCCGAGTTCGGCGGCGATGCCGTTCGGGCGCACCAGCTTCGTCAGCTCCCAGCGCGATTTCAGGCCCGCGAATTTGCCTTTGTGATCGGCGACGTTCCAGGCGGGTGCGGGTTCGGACGGGAATATCGCTTGGCCTTTACCTTCAGCCTCGCGTGCCTTGCGGCGCTTCTTGCCGTCGCGTTCCATCAAGGCGTAGCGGATGTCTTGCAGAATGCGAATGCGCACGGGCGATCGTTCCTTGTTCGCGCCTTTTCTGCACACGGTGGGCTGCTAAGGCAAGCCGCCTTGCCCAGGCCAGGCCCGGCTTGGTACGATGGAGACCGCCTCATTCAATCGGAAATCGGCCATGTCTGCGACAGTTGAGTCCCCCGTTCGAGCTGCCCCGGCGTCATCCGCGCGGCGCGATCGGATCGTCGCGCACCTGGTGGCCCAAGTGGCGGACGCGCCGGTGGAAGACGCGCCGTTTCAGCACTTCTATCTGCGCGAGGTTTTTCCAGCCGACGTGTATGCGCAGATCGTGGCGCAGCTGCCCGAACGCAGTTCGTACCGGCCGCTCAACATCAAGCGCTGGCACAACGACAAAGGCGAATCCACGCGCGACCAGCTGTTCCTCTCCGAGGGCGAGGTCGAACGGATCGATGCGTCGAAGCGCGATCTGTGGGCCGACATCACGGCCGCGATGGAGCACGACGATGTGCGGCGGGCGGTGTTTTCGAAGTTCCGGCACGATGTGGCCATACGGCTCGGCTGCACGCAAGACGAAGTTCTTTCGAAGCCGATGTATCCGAGCGTGTCGCTGGTTCGCGACTTCAAGGACTACGCGATCAAGCCGCATCCGGATGGCTTCCCGCGCACAATCACCATGCAGTTCTATCTGCCGCACGACGAGACGCAGGTCGATCTCGGCACGTCGCTCTATAAGAAGCTGCCGATCGCTTACCGGCTGGTCGGGCGCACGTATGACGAGGTGAAGCGGTTCCCGTTCCTGCCGAACAGCGCCTATGCGTTCGCCGTCAACGATTGCGACGAACGGCAGAGCTATCACGGGCGGGAGTTGATCGGCTCGTCGACGGGCGCGCGCGACTCGATGCTGGTGATGTGGCTCTCAAGCCCGATGGCCTTCGCCAGCCGGCATAACAGCGACAAGATGTAGACTGACACCATTTCCTTGTCATGGTCCGCGAAGGCGGACCACCCACGACTTTGAACGGCTGTCGCGGGTGAGGCGTTGTTGGTTTCACGCCAAGCCGCCAAGGGTCTTGCCGTGAAAAGGGGAGTCGTGGGTGGTACGCCATCGCGGACCATGACAATAATTTGTTTATGACGAACTTTAATTTAAGTGATTTTTGAACGCTGCTTCCACGATGTCGGCCAAGCGGTCGAGATGGTTTTCTTTCATGGGTTCGAGGGTTGCGAGTTTCGCGGCGACCTGTTCGGGGGTTGCTTCGCGGACGGGCAGCACCGCGAGTCGGTTGTCGGCAGCGAGCGAGTCCACCGCTTCGTTGTCGCGGAAGGGTTGGGTGATCGCGGGGCTCAGTACGATGACGGGGCGGCGGGCGGCTACGCCTTCGGTGATCATCGACATGGAGTCGGAGGTCGCCCAGATGGCGTCGGCGGCGTAGGCTTCGGCGATTGAGCCGGTGCCGGCGGCGCGGTGGTCGATGAATTTGTCGACGATGTCTTTGCGCGCGAGGATGGGATCGAGCGCGGCATAGAACGCGTCCGGTGTGCGGCGTGAGGTGACGAGGATGAAGCGCACGTCGAAGGTGCGCGCCATCGTGCGCATGAGTTCGGCGAGGGCTTGCCAGTCCGCGTCCTGGAAATCGGCGGAGGGGATGGGGCCGCCGATGAAGACGGCGATGCGGAACGGGGTGGCGGGCCAACGCTTTGGGGCTGCGAATGCGTCGGGGTCGAGGGCGCAGGGTTTCAGCGCGTAGGCGGTGTTTGGAAAGTTCGCTTGGCTTTTGTAGGGCGTGAGCACGAGCGCGAACTTGGCCCCGCCGACGTGGCGCGGTGTGCCGGTGAAGATGTTCGGTGCGCCGGTCAGTTTGCTCAGCGCGATGTTGGCAGCGAGTGTGTTGCCCCCGGCGGAGACGATGATGTCGGCGTTTGGGGTGGTGGTGAGGCCGTAGAGCCAGCGCAGCACGAGGCGCGGTGGCAGAAACAGAGCGGCGTAGCGTGCGAGGCGGCGTGGGACGATGCGCGGCTTGATCAGTTCGAGGCGCTCGACCTTCGTTTCCACGCGGCGGCTAAGGGCCAGCACGATCGCTTCGCTTTGGCGGAAGTGACCGGGGCGGCCGTCGGAGAGGAGCAGGATGGTCTTTGCCGCCATCAGTGCGCCGTCGCCATCAG
>JANNEL010000144.1:0-1716 GCA_031378595.1 Alphaproteobacteria bacterium | reverse complement strand
GCCATGCAGGCGGTTGACGCCTTCGATGGTGACGGTGCGTGTGTCGAGGCCCGTGATCTTTGCGCCCATCGCTTGCAGGCACAGACCGAGGTCGGTGATCTCAGGCTCCATCGCCGCGTTCTCAAGGACCGTGGTGCCCTTCGCGAGGCAGGCCGCCATCATTAGATTTTCGGTCGCGCCGACGGAGACGAACGGGAACTGGAACGTCGCGCCATGCAGGCCGCCCTTGGCGCTTGCGATGACGTAGCCGCTCTCGATTTCGATTTGCGCACCCATGGCCTCGAGGCCCTTGATGTGCAGGTCGACGGGCCTTGTTCCGATTGCGCAGCCACCGGGCAGCGACACCTTCGCCTTGTGACAGCGCGCGAGCAGCGGGCCGATGACGAGGAAGCTCGCGCGCATTTTGCGCTCGAGTTCGTAGGGCGCTTCGGTCGAGGCGATGTTCTTTGCGTGGAGCTGCAGGACGCGGCCTTCAGCCTCTGCGTGGCCGTTGCCGTTCATGGTGAGGCCGACGCCGAGACCGCCCAAGATTGCCGCGAGCTGCGAGATGTCGGTGAGGTGAGGCACGCTCGCCAGCGTCAACGGTTCGTCCGTGAGCAGGCTTGCGACCATCAGCGGCAATGCCGCGTTCTTGGCACCGGAAATGCGGACTTCGCCGCTTAGACGGCGCCCCCCGCGAATTTGAATTCTGTCCACGCAACTGTCCCGATGAGTGAATCCGCAAATCACTTCGCGGGCTGAGCATAGCGCTCACTAACTGAGGGCGAAACGTGTAGCCCGGCACCCGGGGCCAAACAATGGCGGCAATGCCAGGACTTAGGCCGGATTCTCACCGGTTTTGGGCGTCTTTGCGACAGGACGCGTCGAAGCGCCGTCGCTTTCCGGCTGCGCTTGCGCGCGGGCTTGGGCTTTGCGCCGCTTCAGATTGGCGCGTAAAGCGGCCGCCAGGCGGTCGGGTTTGGCGGGTTTGCGCTTCTCACTCATGCTTCACCGATACGTCAGCGCGGTTGGCTGACGCGCATTTCAGCTTATATCCTCGCTCCAGCACAAGCGAGATTGGAGACGAGCGATGGCCCTGTTTGGACTGAAAAAGAAAAGCGTCATGCCCGCGGCGGGTGAGGCTTTGCCGGGGCGCGGCACCGAAATACGGGTGCCCGCGGAGCACCATGTGCTGGGCACGCGGATGGCGCCGCCGTTTCCGGAAGGGCTTGAGCTTGCGATGTTCGGGCTCGGGTGCTTTTGGGGCGCAGAGCGCAAGTTTTGGCAACAGGACGGCGTCTATTCGACGGCGGTCGGATATGCGGCCGGCATGACGCCCAACCCAACGTACGAAGAAGTGTGCTCCGGTATGACCGGGCATAACGAGGTCGTGCGCGTCGTGTTCGATCCGAAGAAGATTTCGTACGAGCAATTGCTCAAGGTCTTTTGGGAGAGCCACGATCCGACGCAGGGCATGCGCCAAGGAAACGATGTGGGGACGCAATACCGTTCCGGCATCTATGTCGCGAACGACGCCCAACGCAAAGCGGCTGAGACATCGCTTGCGATGTATCAGGATCTGATCTCGAAGGCCGGGCACGGAAAGATCTCGACCGAGATCGTGGATGCACCCGCGTTCTACTATGCCGAGAGCTATCACCAGCAGTATCTGGCGAAGAACCCGGACGGGTATTGCGGCTTGGGCGGCGTGGGCGTGAGCTGCCCGATTGGGGTGGC
>JANNEL010000067.1:0-3468 GCA_031378595.1 Alphaproteobacteria bacterium | reverse complement strand
CGCCGCGGCGGCCGCGTTCACGGCCGAGACCGGGATCGCGACGTACAAGTGGGACGTCTCGGACTACGACGCCTGCCAGGCCGGCATGGCCAAGGTGGCCGCCGCGCTCGGGCCGGTGGACATCGTCGTGAACAACGCTGGCATCACGCGGGACTCGACGCTGAAGAAGCAATCGCGCGCACAGTGGGACGAAGTGCTCGATACCAATCTCGGCGGTTGCTTCAACATGTGCAAAGCGGCTTGGGACGGCATGCTCGATCGCGGCTTTGGGCGCATCGTGAACATCGGCTCGATCAACGGGCAGGCCGGGCAATATGGACAGGTGAACTACGCCGCGGCGAAGTCGGGCATCCACGGCTTCACAAAGGCCTTGGCGCAAGAAGGCGCGCCGAAGGGCATCACGGTGAACGCGATCGCACCGGGTTATATCGACACCGACATGGTCGCCGCCGTTCCGCCGAATGTGCTTGAGAAGATCGTGGCGAAAATTCCCGTCGGCCGGCTCGGCAAGGCGGAAGAAATCGCGCGAGGCGTGCTGTTCCTCGTCGCGGACGATGCGGGCTTCGTCACGGGGTCGACAATGTCGATCAACGGCGGCCAACACATGTATTGAGGCGTTGCCACGCACGCGTGCGCGCACGCCACGCGTGGGTGGCAAGAATGCCTCAGTCGCGGAGCCAATGCGCCAGCGACGCGAAGCGGGCTTTGCCGCTCCGTAACCTGTGATTAACGCAAGGAGCAATTGCGTTAATCGAACCACATTGTTGCCATCATCACAGGCAATACCAGACCTCAAGACATTGCGGGGAAAGGCTCAGCGGACGGCCAATTGCGGTTGTTCCGCACCCTCACCGTTTGTGGAGTCTGGCGTTGCAGTGGATTGCGCGCATTCTGATCGTTGTCGCCGCCTTGCTGACCAGCGCCGGCGCGATGATGACGCGCGCCTACGACCGTGAGCCGCCACGGGTTGCCCACTACATCTCGGAGTACGCGCGGATCGGGTTCGTTCTCGACCGGTCGAGCGAGCTTGCGAAGCTGAAGTTCGACGGGTCGGAAGAGATCCTGGTGTTGCGTTGGCAACCGGCCGCAGGCGGCGACCGCTTGCTCGTGCGCGACGACGGCGAGGTCGTGCTGCGCATCTCCGGACTTGGCGGCATGACGCTCTTCACGCCCGCGATCCGCGGCGGCACGCCGGTGGCGCCCGATCGGGTCGTTCCGCCGCTTCTGCCGGCGCCGCCGTCGATCGCGCTCGTGCGCGACATTGCCGGGCGCATCATGATGCAGCTGCGCGCAGAGACGGGAAAAGAGATTCTCTTCGAAGCGAATTGGAACGCAGCCGCGGGTGACCCTGGCGCGCGCGGGATACTGTTCGACGCCATTCGCAATGCCGGCACCGCGTTGTTCGACTTGTCGCGATCGGGACCGGGGCGTAATGCGCTTTCGAACTATCTCAATCGCGTGCGCTTCGTGCAGTCGCGGTTCGCCGGCATAGTGCTGCAAGGCGATATGCTGATCGTGAGCTTTTCGGTCGAGCAGGGGCTCGCGGGGCGGCCTTCGTCGTTCGCGATCCAGCGGCAGCTCCGGCAGATCTTCCGCTAAGCGGGTTGCCAGCCGGGCGGCGCCATCTCAAAACCTTCGAACATGAACGCTGGCGCGACGTGCAGCCGACGAGTGTGTAGCGGCCGAGTGGGCGTGCGCTTTGCCACACGTGTTTGCGGACGACGATCTGCGGGCGTTCGCCGGCCGCGAGGTTGGGGCCGAGTGTGTGGGCTGTCACGCCGTTCTCTGAAATCGAGAGTTCGAGCACGTCGCCTGCGTACCAGTGCCAAACCTCGACGGCGTCGACGCGATGCCAGTGGGAGAGCTCGCCGGTTTTCAGCAGATAGTAGATGGACGTTGACGCGCCGCGTGGTTCGCCGCGCGTCGCGGAACGTTTCGCGGAAGTGCCCGCCTTCGGGATGCGGCTTGAGATCGAGGAGGCGGACGATGTCGTCCGCTGTCACTTGAAGACGTCTTTGCGGCGGCGGGTTTCGGCGAAGACTTCGACGACGTCGGCGGATTCGAGGGCCAGCGATTTGCGCAGTTCGGCGTTGGCGGGACGTAGGAACGGGTTCGTCTCGCGTTCCAAGCCGATCGTCGAGGGGATCGTCGGCTTGCCTTCAGCGCGCAGACGCTCGATCTCGGCCATGCGCTTCTTCAATGCGGCGTTGTTCGGCTCCAGCGTGACGGCGAATCGGCCGTTCGAGAGCGTGTATTCGTGGCCGCAATAGACGCGGGTGTCGGGCGGCAGCGCGGCGAGCTTCGACAGGCTCGACCACATTTGCGCTGGCGTGCCTTCGAACAGGCGGCCGCAGCCCATCGCGAACATCGTGTCGCCTGTGAAGACGGCTTTGTCGGCCTCGAACCAGATGGCGATGTGCCCCTTCGTGTGGGCCGGGACGTCGAAGATCTTTGCCTTGGCTTGGCCGAGCGACCAAGTGTCGCCTTCGCCGACTTCTTCGTCGATGCCGGGAATGCGCTCGCGGTCGGCGCGCGGGCCGACGACGCGGGCGCCGGTCTTTTCCTTCAGTTCGACGTTGCCGCCCGTGTGATCGAAATGGTGATGCGTGTTCAGGATGTGCGTCAGCGTCAGGTTATGCGCTTTCAGCGCGGCAAGAACCGGCGTCGCTTCGGACGGGTCGACGATCGCGACTTTGTTCGTCGCGGGTTCGTGCACCAGATACGCGTAGTTGTCGCTGAGGCAGGGGACGAGGTGGATGTTCAGCATGATCAACTCGAGATGTTGTAGGCGGCGAGAGCTGCCATGTTGACGATGTCGCTCATCGTTGCGCCGAGCGGGGCGATCTGCACCGACTTCGACATGCCGACGAGGAGTGGGCCAATGACGGTCGCGCCGCCGATCACTTCGGTCATGGTCGTCGAAATCGAGGCGGAGTGGATGGCCGGCATGATGAGAACGTTGGCGGGTTCCTTCAGCCGGCTGAAGGGATAACGCGCGAGGCGAAGCTCGGCGTCGAGCGCGATGTCGGCGTTCATTTCACCGTCGTATGCGAAGTCGACGTTTCGCTTGTCGAGGATATCAACGGCCTCGCGCACGCGCTGCGAACGTTCGCCCCACGGTTGGCCGAATGTCGAGTAGGCGAGGAGCGCGACGTGCGGTTCGTAGCCGAAGCGGCGGACGACGGCCGCCGTCTGCACGGTGATGTCAGCGAGGACGTCCGGTTCCGGCATTTCGTGGACGTTGGTGTCGGCCACGAAAACAGTGCGTGCACCTGCCAGGATGATCGAGACGCCCATTAGACGCTCACCCGGCTTCGGGTCGAGAACGTGGCGGACGTCGGCGAGGGCCACGGAGTAATGTCGCGTTACGCCGGTCACCATCGCGTCGGCGTGGCCCGCCGCGACGACTGAGGCTGCGTAGATGTTGCGGTCGAGTGTGACTTGCCGCAGGCAATCGCGATGAAGCGC